>JBAVIK010000101.1:0-6268 GCA_049686815.1 Acidimicrobiia bacterium
CGTTGAAGAGACTCGATGTCGTCCAGAGCAAGAGCACCAAGCCAACGACGGTTGCAGAGCCGCTCCCGACGAACGCTGTTCCCATGAACGTTTCGAACGCATCAGCAATCTCGGCGCCTGCCACGCGATCGATCGCCGCATAGATCTGGGCCTGAGCCTCTTGGTCACTGCCCAGAAAGACACCCAGAGCTCCGACCGAGATGATGAAGAGAGGAGTGAGAGCGAACAAGGCGCGATAGGCGACGGCTGCCGACATCCTCGATACGCGGTCGATCGAATATTCCCGCGATGAGGCATACAGGAGCTCGAAGACGAACTGACCGCCGGACTTGACCTTTGTGATCATGGAGCGGTCAGGCTATCCGGGCATACACTCGACCCTGATGACTCATCCGTTTCCCCCGCCGATCGAAACGATGGAGGCCAAGGTCTCCGAGAAGTGGCCAACAGGAGAATTCGTTTACGAACCAAAGTGGGACGGTTTCAGGTCGGTCTCCTGGTCCGAACCTGACATCCGCCTCGATTCTCGTAACCAGCGTCCGCTTCTTCGATACTTTCCCGAACTGCGACCCGCGCTGGAACAACTACCCGAAGGGACCGTGGTCGACGGAGAAGTGGTAGTCGTGATCAGCGGGGTCACCGACTTCGACGCCCTGCAACAGCGTATCCATCCGGCCGACTCGCGTGTGACCATGCTTTCCGACCAAACTCCGGCCGAGCTGGTTGCATTCGATCTCCTCGCCGACCGGGGAGACGATCTGAGAGAGATTCCATTCTCCGAACGTCGAGTCAGATTGGTAGAGCTTGCCGCCAGCCTTGAACACCCGTGGCACCTGACTCCCCAGACCGACTCGGAGGAAACAGCTATCTCCTGGTTCAACGAGTTCGAGCACGCTGGATGCGACGGGATCATCGCCAAACGTCCCGAGCTCTCCTATCAGCACGGGAAACGAGCGATGATCAAGATCAAGCATCGACGGACCATCGATGTCGTCGTTGGAGGATTCAGGGAACACAAAGACGGTGGCAAGATCGGATCACTCCTGTTGGGGCTTTACAACGATGACGGTGCATTTCACTTCATCGGTCACTGTTCCGGCTTCCCCGACGTCGACAGGGTGGAGATCTACGAGAAGTTCGTGGACCTCCAAGCGGACCAGAGTTTCGACGACTCGGCTCGGGCACCCGGAGGCCCGAGCCGATGGTCATCCGGCACTGACAAGTCCTGGACACCCGTCAAACAAGGCGTTGTCGTCGAAGTCTCCTATGACCAGCTCGAGGGCGATCGATTCAGACACGCCTCCCGTTTTCATCGCTGGCGACCCGACAAAGACGCAGAATCTTGCACTATGGATCAGTTGGAACGGCCAGAAGGTGCATCATTCGGAGAGCTCGTCGGCTGATCCCACGTCGGACATGCAATGAGCACCAAATAGGTGCCTTTATCGCACCACGGAACCTGAATTGGGTGTGGCCCAATCGCTGAACTCCCCAGGTTTGGCCCATCAATGGTTCATGCCACACTGATCGCAATGGGTCAGGGAAATGTCGTCGAGATCAGTGGTCTGACTCACGACTATGGCGAGGTCGTCGCACTCAGGGACCTCAGTTTGCAGATCCCGTCGGGTATCACCGGTTTGGTCGGGGCAAACGGGGCGGGCAAGACAACCATGCTGCGTCTCTTGCTTGGCCTCCTCCACCCCACAGCTGGGTCGATCTCCGTATTGGGCAACGACCCCCAAACAAATCCACTGGCGGTCAGGGCGCGAATCGGATACATGCCGGAAATCGATTGTCTTCCCAAGGATCAGACGGCCGCCGATTTCGTCTCGTACGCAGCCCAGCTCGCCGGCATACCGCCACGGGAGGCCAAACGCCGCTCGTCCGAGACGTTGTTCCTGGTAGGGCTCGAAGAAGAGCGCTTTCGCTTCCTGGGTGACTTTTCGACCGGAATGCAACAGAGAGTGAAGCTTGCCCAGGCCATCGTGCACGACCCGGATCTCGTCCTCCTCGACGAGCCGGCCTCAGGTCTCGATCCCGAAGGTCGGGTACAAATGCTCCAGTTGATCAGACGGCTCGGAGAGTTCGACATCGATGTGATCGTCAGTTCTCACGTTCTCACCGATATCGAGCAAACCTGCGGCTGGGTCGTCATGCTCGACGGCGGATCGCTTCTCCGGAATGGGCCACTGGAAGGCTTTGATGAGTTGGGAACCGTCCAGGTCGAAGTGCTCCACGATGCCGAAACGCTCGCGGGACGACTTCAATCACGTGGTCTGGAAGTCACTGTGCAAGGTCGGCGGCTCATCGTCGGCCCGGGCGACCACGGTCTGGAAACGGCGATCGTCGAGGAGAGCGCTGCGGCCGAATCTGGGTTGGTGCGAATGGTGCGGGGGTCGTCCTCTCTGGAAGACCTTTTCCTCGGAAGGAACGCCGGGACATGACCGACCAGGTCATCTTCGATCGCGGCTACCGAAAATACGACGGCCCGCGAGCCGGACCCTCCGGAGCCCGTAAGGCCGTCTATAAGGACGGTCTCAAACGGGTCCTCGGGCTGGGCCGCAAGGCCCGCTACAAGATCTTCCCGTGGAGCCTGATAACGATCGCCCTGATAGCCGCGGCAGTTTTCGTCGGGATCCACTGGGCGATAGGGGACCTGGCGGAAAGCATCGGGGAGGGCGTTCCTTCTTACGGCGGGTTGTTCGACTTCTACTCAGCCATCTCGCTGCTGTTCATCGCTTTCGCTGCGCCACAACTCCTGATACCGGACAGGACCAAGGGTGTCCTCTCCGTCTACTTCTCACGGCCATTGACCGTCGACGGGTATCTCACGTCGAAGGTCGGGTCGTTCGCCACACTGGTTGGAGCTTTCTACATAGTGCCCCAACTGGTCCTCCACATAGGTCTATCGCTGATATCAGACGATGGATTCATCCCTTACATGGCTGACAATCTCGACGTGTTGTGGAAGATTCCGGTGACAACACTGGCCTTCATCGCGCTTCATGGAGCGGTGGTGTTTCCACTCTCCGCGATCATCAACCGGACCGGTATCGCTGCTGCGGCCTTTCTCGGCGTGCTCACTGCCGGCGGAGGTATCGCCGCCAGGGTCGCCGAAGCGACATTCCCGGGATCTCGTTGGATCTCACTTCTTGCGCTCGACCAGCACCCGAGGATCATCCGTGACTATCTCTTCGAAGACACCATCGACTACCCGGCGGAGATCGCAGGGTTCGAGGTATGGATGTCGGTGGTGGTCATAGGGGTTCTCGCAGTGGTCGCTGCGGTATTCGTCAGACAGCGATATCGGAGGCTGGCATGACCGATACCGTCAGCGTCACAAATCTCTCGAAGTGGTTCGGGCCCAAAGTCGCAGTGAGTGAAGTGACGATCGGTTTTGGCCCCGGCGTCACCGGTTTGCTCGGGCCCAACGGTGCCGGCAAAACCACTCTGATGAGGGTCGTAGCCGGTCTCCAGCGACCTTCGCAGGGCCAGGTCGAAGTTCTCGGTGAAGACCCTCGAAAGACCCCCGCCATCTACAAGGAGATGGCGTTGGTTCCCGAAGATGAGGCGATCTATGAACGTCTCACGGGACGTGAGTTCATCATGCTTGCCGCTCGCCTGGCGCGGGTAGCCGACCCGAAAACCAGCACTCAGCGTGTCTTGGAGACGGTCGACCTCGTCGACGCAGCCGAGCGTCGACTCGGCGGGTTCTCAAAAGGCATGCGCCAGCGCACCAAAGTTGCGGCCGCACTCGTATCCGATCCCGAGGTGCTCCTGCTTGACGAGCCACTCAACGGTGCCGATCCAGTGCAACGCGCCGCGTTGATCCAGCTCTTCAAAGATCTCGGCGCAGCTGGGAGGACGGTGATCGTCTCGTCCCACGTTTTGGCTGAAGTTGAAAGAATGGCAGGGCGCGTGGTGGCGATGGTCGACGGGCGTCTCGCGGCCGTGGGCAGCGTCGAGACCATCCGCGCCGCAATGACCGACAAACCGAGACAGGTGTTTGTCGAGTGCTCCAACCCTCGAGCGCTCGCCTCGGCGTTGATCGAAACCGAAGGCGTGGTCGGTCTTCACGTTTTCGACAACCGGCTTCGCATCGAAGCGGCCGATGCCAGTGCTCTCGCCATGGCACTTCCACGTCTTGCGATATCTCGTGGTGTGGTGATCTCCCGCCTCGAACCTTCTGACGAGTCTCTCGAATCAGTCTTCAGATACCTGGTCGAGGGAAACTGATGACGCTCGCCGTCCATCTCTACAAGCGAATGATGCGAAGAGGGCGCGTCATAGCACTTCTCGCATTGTCGTCCGTTCCAGCCCTCGTGTTTTGGCTCGCCGGGTTTGATGCGGACAGCCTTGAGAAGGAATTGTTCTACTCAGACATTCTGGCGAACGCCGGATACTCATATGCAATCGCAGTTCTCATACTCACCGTGGCGACCCTTCGAGAGGAAAGAGACGGAGGAACGCTCCCCTATATCTACATGAGGCCCATCCCGCGGATCTCGATTGCAGCCTCGTCGATCGGAGCGGGCATAGCGGCTGCGTTGACTCTCGCTATCGGAGGCTGGATAGCAAGTGCGCTATCCGGTTTTGCGCTCGGCGTCGGCCTGTCGACCACTCTCCCCGGGCTGACGCTGTTCGTCGCCGCCGCTGTCGGATATGCCGCGATTTTTGTCCCACTGGGATACCTCGTACCGAGGTCCCTGTTGATCGGTCTTGGCTACATAATCGTGGTCGAATCGATCCTCGCCCAAGCGGTGACCGGTCTGGCCCAGTTCTCGATTTGGCGCATCTCGCTCTCCATATACGCTGATCTGGCACCACTCTTCGGGGCCGAAGCAGCGGAAGTCCTCGGCCCGGTGACACCGGGAATCTGGGGTGGAATCCTCAAACTGGGTGGTTCGTTGGTGGTGGGCATGACGGCACTCACCATCGCATTGCAGAGACGGGACGCACTCTGATCTCGCGGCGCCAGATCAGTACTCGTCGTCGCCGCGACGTTGTTTCGAGGGCTGAACACGGGGAGGTTCGCCGGGCATCTTCGGATAGTGGGGGGGCCAGGGCGCGTCACCAATCCCGTTCTCATCATCACGAACGACCCATTCGAGCAAAGTGTCGATCCGACCGGGGCTCTCGTCGATTCCAAGGGTGAGGTCCCCAACCAAATCCCAGCGCTCTTGGAACGATCCAAGAGGAAAGTCCTCGATCTCCACCGATTCCAACTCGTCCCAGGTGATCGGTGTCGAAACATTTCCGGTAGGTCGGACACCGTACGCCGAGGACACCGTCTTGTCTCTAGCGTTTTGGTTGTAGTCGATGAAGACCCCGTTTCTCTCTTCCTTCCACCATTTTGTGGTCACCAGGCCATCCATGCGTCGTTCAAGTTCGCGAGCAAACGCCAGAACCGCTCGCCGGGTCTGGAAGAAGTCCCAGATCGGCTCGATACGCACGTAGACATGCATTCCTCGGCTCCCTGAAGTCTTCGGCCAGCCAACCAGACCCAACTCGTCCAGCAACGTTTTGGCCCCTCCAGCAGCCTGCTTGACCTGTGCGAACGTGACCCCCGGAGTTGGGTCGAAGTCGAACCGCAGCTCGTCCGGATGGTCGATGTCTTCCGCTCTAACCGGCCACGGGTGAAAGTCGAGACATCCCAATTGAGCAAGTCGTACCACGTCGCCGGGAGTGCGCGGCACATTCATTCGACCGGGTCGCTGTGAGGGGAAACGAATCTGGACAGTGTCAAACGGTGTGTTCTTGGCAGCCCTCTTGTGATAGATGGGATCCACCGTGACGTCCTGCATGTAGCGCTTGAGCATCGTGGGTCGGCCGCTGATCCCTCTGGCTGCTCCGTCAGCAACCCGAACGAAGTGCTTCGCGACATCGAGCTTCGTCCAGCCTTGCTCGGGGAAGAGGACTCTCCCCGGGCTCGAAATCCGTATCTCTTCGTCACCGACGGCAAGTGTGGTGTGATCAGACACTCTCGATGGCCTCCGGGAACTGGGAAATGGCTGACGTGGCAGTCCGAGGCTAGCCAGTGCTCGAAATCGCACTTTACGTTGTGAAGACAGTCTTGATGACTCCCCTGGCATTGAGTCCCGTACTCTCAGTCCGAAGGGACATAGTTCGCTGGCAAGGAGAAGAACATGGTTGAACCGGTGCATGACCCCGACCCCAAAGACTTAGCCGCCTGGCACAGAACGTTTGCCCCGATCGCTTTCAACGCAACTTGGGAACTTCTCGACGTGACCGAACTCAGCAGAGGCCA
>JBAVIK010000102.1:0-4193 GCA_049686815.1 Acidimicrobiia bacterium
CTATACAACACTTCATCTATGCCCGAGGCCGCAGCGAGAGCCGCTGAGTCCGCCACGGACGCAAGTTCCCGTTGCATCGCCAACCCTCGCCAGAAATCCAACGCAAGGCCCCCGAACAACAGCAACAGCAACGACAACCCAAGCATCCAAATCGTTGTTGATCCTCGATCGGAATCTCTCACGGAAGACTCCGATAGAGGTCCACCGGCTCGGAATGGTCGACACTGACCCAAAGCCCTCCGACGTCGCCCCAAGGTGTACGAACCAACGGTGCCCACACGTCGACGCGGGCTGTAACCACCGAGCCGCGCCCCATGTCACATCCACTCTGCACATCATCTGGCGAACCAAGTGATCCTCCGCACCACCCGAGACGCACGAGATCGAGTTCCAGACCGGCCGAAGCAGCGACGTTGACAACCAGATCGGAACCCGCCGACTCGTCGAGTTCGATTACCGCGACACGGGCCGCCTCCGCGGCCATTGCATTTGCCAGCACCCGCCGCTCGCTCCAAGGTCCGAACGCGGTTACCACAACCACAACGGGAATGAGCAGGATGGCGACAGTCAACGCAAATTCGACCGCGGCATGACCTCGCTCGGTCACCGCAAGGGCTCTCGCGCGCTCTCGGAAACCATGGAAATCGGGAAATCCGGCGTGAGCGGGCTCCATGCCTCGAACACGACGGTGGCGCTTGCCCGCATGACATCGCCATCGAGGGCACAATTCAGGACAAGGCCATCACTCATTCGCCCACCCAGCAGCTGTCGAGTCACCTCTCGAGCAGTAGCCTCGCACTCGGCGGGTGAAGAGGAGACCGAACCAGCCCGAACCCCTTGCTCGAGAGCCGATCTGATTGCACCCCGCCCATATTGAACCGCAACAACGTTGGCAAATGCAACAAAGAGCAGGACTGAGAGGGCCGACGCCAGAAGGAATTGGACTGAGCTGACGCCCCGGTCGCTCAACCGCCGATCAGCTCGCCTCTGATCCATCCGACAATGTCCACTCCGAGCGCCTGCAAGGCACCCCAGATCACGACCAGGGCGGCTATGGCCAAGGCCGCATTGCCCATCAGCTCAGCGGTGTTGAGACCGCGGTCGTCATTCTTTAGGGCGTTAGCCCAGATTCGTAATGCCGGCAGCATTGATTACCTCCTCTTATTGCCAGCTGGTTATCAGGTACGGCAGGGGTGCCGCCACGAACAAGATCAACACCGGGGCGAGGACGGCAATTGTGGGAATCAACATCGCCGCTCGTCTCTTCGTCGCTGTCCGCTTGAGCGTTTCCCGCCTTGTCTCTCTCACATCCTCAGAAAGAGCGAGAAGTGCGCCAGCCAAATCGCTGCCGCGTTCCTCTGCGGCAGCGAGCAGCCGATATGTGCGTGAGCAAAAAGGCTCGGGGCTCAACTCAGCAATGCGCCTGAAGGCATCGCCACCGCTCCAACCGGCTCGGTGAAGGCGGAGAGCCTCCTCAAGTTCAACCACCACCTCGCCACGCCCACGCTGGGTTGTCGCCTGAACCGCCTGGATTACGCCGCCGCCGACCCGCACGCGCATGGCAAGCAGCTGGTTCACGGTGTAGATCTCGATCTTCATTCGATCTTTCCGCGTCTCAATCGCACGTTCCAGCTGTCCTCTGGTTCGACTGGCACCCACAACGAGAGCGAGACCGGCGAGGATCAATCGCACCATGAATGACCCGCCCACAACGAGACCTGTCGCAATACCGACGATGGCGTACCCGGAAACCACTTGGAGCTGTCTCAGTCGGTAACCGCTGATCATCTCCTTCTCCGGTAACCCGCGATACCAACCCGCCTGCCGCAATTTGGTGAGAGTTATTGAGTTCCCGGATCGATCGAGCAACTTCGCGAGGGCGTCTGCTGCCTCAGTCACGATGGGACCGAATATCGCGGACAACGGTCCTCGAGTGTCCGCCTCGCGTTTGGAAAGACGGGCCGCCGACGGAGTCAGGTATGGCTGAACACGGGAAGCAAGACGTCGCGGCGGAGGGGTGAGGATCCAGAACAACCGCCCCACCACCGCAGCCGTGGCCAATGCTGCAAGGAAATCCCACGGACCGAATCCCCTCACGATGAACCCTCGAAGACCCTCGATTCGGCTGGTTGTCTACCCAAACGGGTTGCCACCCAGATCCCGATCAGGCTGAGTACACCGCCCAACGCAACGACGAGAACCCCAGCCGATGTCGAATAGAACTCGCGAAACGCCCCGTTCCTGGCTGTCATCGCGACAAGAACCACCCAGGGGAGGACAAACACGATCCTGGAATTGATCTTCTGCTCTAGCGCCTCAGATTGAATCTGCTCGCTAGTCCAAAGATCTCGAGTGGCGGCTTCAGCCAAATCAGCGAGGATCTCCGGTATGGCGGGTCCCCCACGCTCGTACGCAAGCACGAGAACCTCGATTACCCGGTCAGATGTTGGGTCCGCAAGGTCGTGCCGGATCATGTCGAGCGCGGCGACCACTCCCAGACTCCTGGAATAGACGTCGAATCCGGCGAAAGCATCCCGGAGGGGTGTGGGGCCAAAAGCTGCAAGGGCTTCGATGGCAGTAGGAAGTGAGGAGCCGGCTCGAATCGAGGCGACCAGATCGCGCAGACCATCAGGCCAGGCAGCCTGAACGGCGGCCACCTTCACCGCATGCCGACGGGCGAAGTAGGCCCTGGGAAACGTGGCCATCACCAGAGCGGGTACGGCAGAAACAACCGCTAGGTCAGTTATTGAGTAGACAATCAGGAATGTCACTCCTGCGACAACCATGACGGTCGCCCAGAAACGAGCGAATGGGACATCCAGGCCAGCGATCGCTCCGTATTTCCGAGTTGGCAGTTTCGGCGCCCGCGGCCGAGCATGCCCGGCGATGTGGAACACCAAGAGTCCTACCGCAAATGCCGAGGCCGTTGCAGCACCGATGGTTACCACCCAACCTCACCACCCCTCATCACCGAAGTGAGTTGCACGCCATGGGGCAACGCGGCCTCGATCCGGGACTTCAGCGGTTCTGGGGGCAGGGCTCCGGTCCAAACCAGTGGGGCGCCAGAGGACTCCCGAACGAAAATTGGCTCGGTGGAGAAGTCATCGTGGAGTGCCGGGACCATCGCACGGATCTCCTTCGTCTCCCGTACCGTTCTCTGACCGTCGTAACTGGTAGAGCGGTCCAAATGAACGACTAGGTCGACTGATGAGGCGAGAACCTTTCGTACCACTCTGTCTGGAACATTCTCCCCGGCCATCAGCGCGGCATTCACCAGCGCGTCAAGAGCGTCAACCGCAGAATTGGCGTGCACCGTGCACGCCAACGCACAACCAGCGTTTGCCGCTCGAGTTAGCTCAAACGCCTCGGCACCACGCACCTCGCCAACGACGATCAGATCAGGACGCATGGCCAGGGTCACCTTGACAAGGTCGCGAAGGGTTATCTCACCCCCGCCATCGAGCGCCGGGGGTCGTGCTTCGTAGTACGAACCATGGACCAAAGGGACATGGAGTTCCCGCACTTCTTCAGACGCCCGAATGCAACGATCGGAAGGGACGGCAGCGATCAGGGCAGAGAGAAACGAGGTCTTCCCCGAGCCGGGCGGCCCTGATACAACGAAAGAAGCAGGCGCTCGAGTTGAGGCCCTGAGAAATGCTGCGGAAGCGGCCGACAAAGACCCCAACTCCACTAGTGACTCCAGCGACTGTCGTCTCAGCGCGTAGCGTCTGACGGTTGCCGAAAGGTGGTCGCCGACAGGTGGGATCACGGCTGTGAGCCGTGCGGTTCCATCCAGAACTCTCGCCTGAACGATGGGGTTCGACGCGTCGAGCCGTCGATCAGTCTCCGAAACCAGCCTTTCAATCGTCTGCCGGTTTTCGAATTCGGTCGTCGGTGTCGAAGCGGACTTCAACATGCCCCCGGCTTCCAGATACGTGACTTGATCGCCTTCCACGAAGACCTCTTCGATGTCTTCGCGATCGAGCAGCTCAGATAGGGGGCCTCTACCCGTAACCGATCGAACCAGCCTGTCGACGGTCGCTGGAGGGTCAACCAGGCTTGGACCGTCTCCAAGATGAGCCCGACTTTGGTATTCCTCCACCGTCGATTCGAGAAGATCTCTGACAGCACCCGGATCCAGGGCCGGGTCCAAACCCGTCCCATCGATTCGATCCAGCGCTTGTCTTCTGAGC
>JBAVIK010000103.1:0-3548 GCA_049686815.1 Acidimicrobiia bacterium
GTCCGCTTCCCAGCCCACTCAGCAGGGAGCAGAAGCACCCGGACGAAAGCCGCCGCGTCCACGCCGGCCTCGGCATACACAGGCTCCGGCCCACTCTCGAACCACGGTTCGAGTCTCTGGTAGGTGCCGGTGTGACCGCCGGCGGTGACAGTGAGTTGGCCGAAGAGCTGACATCGAATTCCTGGGCCTGGATGGGTATGCAGATACGCGATGCCCTGCGACGGAAAATCGATCCGGTCACATCTCATCAGCCACTGGATATCCGGATCGAGGTTCACTTCAGTCTCGAAAAGCAGCTTGCCCACTGGGGATGACCCGAGAGAGAACAGCAGTGAGTAGGTGGCGGTGTCTCCCTCTCCAGCGCGAGCGGTGTTGCTCTCCAGTTCATACAGGACATGGTTGCCGGGGCCCGCTGACAACCCATCAGGATGTTCGGTGAGGGCAAAGCGGGTCAATGGAAGTACTGACCGCCGTCGATCACCATCGTCTGACCCGTCACAAACCCTGCCGACGGGCTGCAGAAGAAGACCACGGCACCCACAACGTCTTCCGGGGTCTGATCCCGTTTGAGGGTTCTCGCCGAGACCGACACCTCCGCCAACGCCTCGAGGACTTCGGGATGATCCTTCACTCCATCGCTGATGGTGAAACCAGGAGCCACACAGTTGACCAAGATGTTGTCTCCACCCAACTCCTTGGCGAGGACCCTGGTAAAGGTCACCACCGCACCCTTGCTGGTGACGTAATGGGCCAGAAAGGGGACACCGCGGAAGGGGGTACCCGAAGAGATGTTGACGATCCGCCCCGCACCACGGTCCCTCATGTGGGGAACTACTGCTCGGGACGTGAGGAACATGCTGAGCACATTGATATCCATCACTTTGCGCCATTCCTCGACCGGGATCTGGTCAAACGGGCGCATCTCGAGGGAGGCATAGATCCCGGCGTTGTTGATCAGGATGTCAACGCCACCGCACTCAGAAACCACTTCGGCGACGAGGGAATCCACCTGGTCAGGAGAAGAGACGTCGACCGTGACACCCAGGCCGGCGTCATAGTTCGACGCTGCTTCCTGGGCATTGTTCAGGTCGGCGATGACGATGCGTGCACCCTCAGCGGCGAGACCGTCGGCAATGGCTTTCCCAATCCCCTGGGCGCCACCAGTGACTATCGCGACTTTGTCTTGAAGGCTCATTGCAGTGGGGAGAAGGTCGTTGGAACGAGGATCCTATTCCGCTGAGTGTGGATGAGGGGCTGAATCTTCGCCATGAATCCCGGCCAACGTGGATCCGCCTTCAGTTGGGCCCGCCGGCTCTCCCGCTCGGCGAAATTTGCGTACCCCCACATGCTGACGACCGTCGAAAGCTCACCGATGTCGGTGGTGAACCATCCGATCAGATTGCCGAGAATCTCCTTCTGTATCTCGATTCCCTCATCTGCGTAATGGGCGACGAGCTCGTTGAGCTTGCCTGTGCGGACGTGATAGTCCCTCTGCTCGATGATCAATCTTGCTCCTCTCTCATCACAAACCGGCAAAAGTGAAGTACTTGGTCTCCACCCACTCCTCGATCCCGTACTTAGAACCTTCACGGCCAATTCCGGACTCTTTGACACCGCCAAAGGGGGCCACCTCGGTCGACACGAATCCCGTGTTGAGGCCAACGATGCCAGCTTCCAGTGCCTCGCCAACCCTCCAGGCCCGCGCCATGTCCTGCGTGAAAAAGTAGGCAGAAAGACCGTAAGGAGTGTCGTTGGCGATCTCGAGGGCCTCTTCTTCCGTATCGAAAGGGATGATCCCGGCCACCGGCCCGAAGGTTTCCTCACAGGACATGTCCATCGCGGGCGACACATTGGTGAGGACCGTAGGTTGGAAGAAGAGACCACCGAGATCATCAGGCGCTCCGCCTACGAGTATCTCTGCACCCGAGTCGACTGCGTTGGAGATGTGACGTTGGACCTTCTCGAATCCCTGCTGATCGATGAGAGGTCCAATCTGAGTGTCCTCGTCGAATCCGGTTCCCACCTTGAGATCGGATGCATATCGAGAGAGCATCTCCACGAACCGCTCATGAACCGCTCTCTGAACCAGGATTCGATTTGCTGAGATACAGGTCTGTCCGGAGTTGCGATATTTGCACGACTGCATGGCACCCAACGCCAGGTCGAGGTCGGCATCGTCGAAGATGATGAAGGGGGCGTTGCCACCCAACTCTAAGGATATCTTGGTGACGGTTTCGGCGCACTGTCGCATCAAGAGTTTTCCGACCTCGGTGGAACCCGTGAAACCGAGCATCCGCAACCGGGGATCCGAAGTCAGGGTGGCACCGACGGCCGGAGCATTCTCGGCTGGAGCCGTAACCACGTTGAACACCCCCGCGGGCAGACCGGCGCGCTCAGCGAGAACGCACACTGCCAAGGCAGAAAGTGGCGTCTGTTCGGCGGGTTTCAAGACCATGGTGTTGCCAGCCGCCAGAGATGGTGAGCACTTTCTCGTGACCATGGCGGACGGAAAGTTCCACGGTGTGATCCCACCGGTCACACCTAGCGGTTCCTTGAGAACGACTATCCGACGACCTTCGATTGGTGTCGGGATCACGTCCCCGTACACCCGCTTTGCCTCCTCACCGAACCATTCGAGAAAGGAGGCCGCGTACTCGATCTCGGCACGCGACTCCGCAAGAGGCTTGCCCTGCTCCGCCGTGAGAATCAATGAGAGGTCCTCGGAGTGTGCTCTCATCAGATCGGCCCAGCGTCTCATCACCAGTGCCCGATCCTTGGCGAGCGCCTTTCCCCACGTCTCAAATGCCAATTCGGCGGCGTCGAGAGCAGCAGACGTCTCGCTGGCACCCATGGCCGGCACTTCGGCGAGGATTTGGCCGGTGGCAGGGTCGAGCACTGGAAAGGTGGCACCGTTGGCGGCACCGACCCACCGCCCACCCACAAACGCCTTATCGCGCAGCAGGTCCCGGTCCTCGAGGCCTTCCAGAACTGAAGGAATCTCGGTGGTGGTCATAGACCGATCATAGATTTGCTTTGTGGTACGAGAATCCACTCAGCTTGTCCCACAAACCAATCACGTCCCTTGTGAAGGCAGCCTCCTCCCGCCGCAATACAATCCCGTGGTGCCACCCCTGGAACCAAGCGCCGATTATCCGTTGGGAACTCGCCGTCCGGATCTGATCAAAACGCCGTCGGGCGCCGCCCTCGAAGACATCAACCTCGATCAACTCCGCGCCGGGGTCATTGCTGGAGAGGACATCCGGGCAACGTCTGAGACCCTTCTCCTTCAGGCCGAAATCGCCGCGGCCACCGGACGAGATCAGCTGGCTGAGAATCTCCGCCGCGCCGCCGAGCTGACACGGGTACCAGACGACGTCGTCCTCGCCGTATACACGGCACTGAGACCTGGACGCTCCACAGCCACGGCTTTGGAGGACTGGGCGGTGGCAATGGAAACGGAATTCCGGGCTCCGTCGGTAGCGGCCTTCATCCGGGAAGCCAAAGCCGTCTACCTGAATCGAGGGCTGGTCGAGTGAGCGAGAAGACAC
>JBAVIK010000104.1:0-7212 GCA_049686815.1 Acidimicrobiia bacterium
GTGTTGTGGGGAGCGAGCTCTAAAGCCGTGGCATTTCTTGCTTCGCTGGAAGACGTCGACGCGATTCATGCCGCAGTGGATATCAACCCATACAAGCAAGACATGTATCTACCGGGCTCCGGAATGCCCGTGATCGGGCCCGCTGAGTTGCAATCGGTGAAACCGGATTCCGTCATTGTGATGAATCCGATCTATGTAGAGGAAATTCGCCAGACCTTGGAAGAGATGAATCTCCGACCCGACATCCATGCCCTCGGTGTCGACCCATCCTTCGACGACTCGGAGATCGGCTCATGAAGTGAAATTCACCGAGGGGTCGATTGAGGGGCTATGGATTGTGGACATCGAGCCAGTCGAAGACCATCGAGGCTTTTTTGCGCGAACGTGGTGTGAGGAGGAATTCGGTGAAAGAGGTCTCAGCGCCGTCTGGAGACAGTCCAACACTCAGGTGAGTCCGCACCGAGGGACGATGCGGGGCCTGCATTATCAGTTTCCTCCTCACTCTGAGGTGAAGTTGGTACGTTGCACTCGAGGGGCCGTCTTCGACGTCGCGGTGGATCTTCGGCCGGACTCGCCAACATTCATGGAGTGGTCAGGCGTGGAATTGACCGGCGAGAATCGCACGTCGGTGTGGACCCCAGCCGGGTGTGCTCACGGTTATCTCACCCTCGAACCTGAAACTGAAGCCGGGTATCTAACGAGCCACGAGTACACGCCAAGCGCCGTCCGTGGTCTCCGATATGACGACCCGGCCTTCCAGATCGGTTGGCCAGAAGTCCCCACGGAGCTGCCTCCGGGCTATGAAACCTGGCCCAGTTTCGATCGGTTCGATCCGCACTTTTGGCCACAGGCAGAGGGCACGGGTCAAAAAGGATGAGAGTTGCGATCCTTGCAGGAGGCATGGGGACCCGGTTGTCCGAAGAGACGGAGATCAGGCCGAAGCCGATGGTGGAGATCGGAGGTTGGCCGATCCTGTGGCACATCATGCGGCACTTCGATCATTTCGGCTTCCATGAGTTCGTGATTGCTCTCGGTTACAAGGGTGACTACATCCGACGGTTCTTCTCCGAGTATCACTCAAACGCCAGCCATCTCAGGGTGGACCTGTCAAGGGGCATGGCCGAATCTCATGGGTCCGGCCCGGAGGAGGATTGGCTGGTGGAGCTGATCGAAACAGGTCGGTACACCAACACCGGTGGTCGAATCGCTCGTCTAGCGCCATACCTCGGAGACGAGACGTTTCTCTTGACCTGGGGAGATGGCGTCTCCAACGTCAACCTCAATGACCTGGTTGCGTTTCATCGATCCCATGGACGCCTAGCCACAGTCACAGCCGTTCATCCGCCCGCACGGTTCGGACAAATCGAATTGGATGGAGACATCGTTGCCGACTATTCGACGAGGCCCCTTGAGGACGCCTGGATCAATGGAGCCTTCTTTGTCCTGGAGCCGGAAATCTTCGACTACATCGAAGGCGACTCGATTCAGTGGGAGAAGGAGCCAATGGAGCGTCTGGCACGAGAGGGCGAGCTGATGGCATACCGCCACGACGGGTTTTGGCAATGCATGGACACGATGAGAGACAAGGTCCTCCTCGAAGACCTTTGGGAGTCAGGAAAAGCGATGTGGAAGGTGTGGGAATAGTCGATGCGGGTTTTAGTTACAGGACACAACGGGTATATCGGGTCGATCATGACCGGGGTGCTCGAACGTCAAGGATTCGAAGTCCATGGTCTCGACAGCTATTTGTATTCGGAATGCACGTTCGGGCCCGATGTGCCCGACGTCCCGGCAATCCGAAAGGATGTGCGTGATGTCCAGGTTGGTGATCTAGAAGGATTCGATGCGATCTGCCATCTCGCGGGGATCTCAAACGACCCGGTTGGTGATCTGATCGAGGGGGTCACGTATGAGATAAACCATCTCGCCTCTACTCGCCTCGCAAGACTGGCCAAGGAGGCCGGCGTTTCCCGATTTGTGTTCTCCTCGTCATGTTCGATCTATGGGGCCTCTCCCGGCGGTGTCGTCGACGAGGAGTCTCCCATCAATCCTGTAACTGCATACGGGTGGTCGAAGATAAAGGTTGAGGATGACCTGAGGGCGCTGGCCGATGACGACTTCACTCCCATCTTTCTTCGCAATGCAACGGCCTACGGAGCATCACCCCGGCTTCGGGCTGACCTCGTCATCAACAATCTCGTGGGTTATGCGGTGTTCCAGGGGAAGGTTCTGATGAAGTCCGACGGCAGCCCGTGGCGGCCGCTGATCCACATCGAGGACATCTCCCGAGCATTTGCGGCAGTACTCGAGGCTCCGCTCGACAATGTTCACAACCAGGTCTTCAACGTTGCAGTGCCCGGCGAGAACTATCAGATACGCGAGTTGGCGTCATTGGTCGAACAGACAGTTCCCGACTCGCGAATTCAGCTGGCGGACCATGCTGGCCCTGATATCCGCGACTACAGGGTCGATCCGGCGAAGATCCTGGAGCTTGTACCTGAGTTCCGGCCCAAATGGTCGGTCGGGCGTGGTATCGAAGAAATGTATGGGGCATTTACCGAGTACGGGACCAGGGAAGGTGATTTTCTGGGGAAGTTGCTTCGGATCAAGTTTCTGCAGAAAGCGCAGGAAGAGGGGCGAGTCTCACTCGACCTCAGAGTGTTGAATTCTGAATCGTCGGTGGCGGACAGACTCGTGCGCGAGGGTGCCCCAGTCGACCGGGCGGATACAGCGGTCGAATGAGCAAGAGCGGATCCCTCGTCTCGGTGGGTCTGCCGGTCTACAACGGAGCACCCGCCATCGCCGACGCCATCGCTGCGGTTCTGGCTCAGACGCACGAACAGCTCGAGCTGGTGATCTCCGACAACGCGTCGACCGACGAAACTCGCGAAATATGCGAAGAAATTGCGAAGACCGACAAAAGGGTGCGGTTCTCCAGAAACGAAGTCAACGAGGGCGCAACCGCAAACTTCAACAAGGTCTTCACCTTGAGTACCGGCGGCTACTTCAAGTGGCTTGGCCACGACGACTTCTTGGATCCATCTGCGTTGGAGTTGGCCGTTGCCGAGATCGAATCGCGACCTGATACGTCGATTGTTCACTGGCTGGAGAGAATGGTCTATGACAACGGGGACGTTCTACGGGAATACACAGCCAGTCAGGGTTTCCAGATCGATGGAGAGACCGCCGGCTCCCGGTTCCGTCAGATGCTGCTCTGGCGACATCATGGATTCGGCGGGGATCCGTTCTTTGGGCTCATTCGGCGTGAGGCCCTCGAGGCGACGAGACTCCAAGGTAGAGGTATCAACCCGAATTATCTCCTGATGCAGGAGCTGAGTCTCACCGGGAAGTTCTATACGATCCCTGAGGTCCTGGCCGTGCGAATCTACAACGATGTGAGGGTCACGGCGCCAGGGATGATCCGCTGGTTGGATCCATCAGGGAAGGTGGGCTACCCACACTTCCGTAAGGCTCGCGAGTACTTCAGAGTCGGTCTTCGTCATGGGACGATGAGTCCCGCCGACCGGATGGTCACCGGTCTTACCCTCGTTGGCTATTACATGCACCCCCGAGAGCTAAAAGGCCTGGCATGGGATTTGACCCGGGGGCGGCGCGACGCCTGAGCATTGGTGTGCCTGTTCAGCCCGAACTGGCGGGGAGACAGGGCCGTCCAGTTCCTGTGTCGCGTCAGCACTCTTCATATGGAAGGATGCAGGACCATCCGGAGTTGGGCGAGGCGGTGGCGCCGGGTTCGAATTCGTTTCCAAACTGGTCAGGGTCGGAACTCGGAGGTTCACTGACTCTGGCCGATCCCCACTCATCGTCGAGACTTCAGCGCAGACCTGTTGCTTCAACCAGTGCGTCGAGCTTTGGTATGACGACTTCCGGACCGACCGGCGGCATCGTGAAGATCGCCCTGTCGACACCTGCGTCTCGTAGCTTGTCGATCAGAGGCACCTTCGTCGAGAAGGTGCTGATTTGGAACGATTTGGGGTCTCTCCCCGCGTTGGCGACCGCCTCTCTGACATTCGAGACCTGACCTTCTATATCGTGTCGGGCAGCGTTGGGGAGCCATCCGTCACAGAACTCGACGATGTCCGCCAGTGTTCTCGGACCGGCCGCCGCTCCCATGATGATCGGCGGGTGTGGCTTTTGCTCCGGCTTTGGGTATGCCCAGGACGGCTGCAACTCGAGTCGGTTGCCGTTGTATGAAGCCTCCTCCTCGGTCCAAAGAGCCTTCATCATCAACAGTTTCTCTCGCAGCAGCTCGCGGCGGTCGAGGTACGGCGTTCCGTGTTGGGCCATCTCCTCTTTGTTCCAGCCATAGCCGATACCAAACTCGACACGGCCCCCGGAGAGCACATCCAGCGTGGCTACTTCCTTGGCTGTCCATATCGGATCTCGTTGCGCCAACAGGGTGATTCCGGTGCCAAGGCGGATCTTTGAAGTCGCTGCAGCAGCGAACGCGAGAGCGATGAACTGATCGTGGGTTCGCCAATATTGTTCGGGTAGGGGAGGAGCATCGTTCTGACCACCCCAGGGCGTTGTCCGAGAAACAGGGATGTGCGAGTGTTCCGGCACCCAGAATGATTCGAAACCACGATCCTCAGCTTCCTTGGCCAGGACGTCGGGTCGAATTGATTGATCCGTTGGAAAGATGAACACTCCGAATTTCATATGACCCACGCTATCCGATGACGCTGAAGAGTCGCATCGTTGATCACATCTATGCCAACGGGCCGATGCCTTTCGAGCGGTTCATGGATCTCTCGCTATATGACACGGAGGGTTTTTTTGGCGGCGAAACCCTGCGTTCGACGCGCGGCGGCGACTTCCTGACCTCGCCCGAGGTGAGTCACTTGTTCGGGGAAACGATCGCTGCGTATGTCACCGCTGAACGCGATCGCATCGGGGAGCCGTTTCAACTCGTCGAAGTTGGCGCCGGATCCGGTTCACTACTCAAACCGCTCCTCACTCGGATCGACGTCGATGCCCTGGCGATCGAGGCTTCACCGGCTGCCAGGAGGGAACTTGCTGCCACAGCCACTGTCGCAGAGACTCTGCCGTCGTCGATTCGCGGTGTCGTGTTGGCCAACGAATTGCTCGACAATCTGCCGATGGCGCTTGCTCAACGCGTCAACGGCGCGTGGCGTGAACGATGGGTCGGCGCGTCAGATGGGGAACTGAACTTTGTTGACACTTCGCCGCGTGAAGAAGTCGTCAAATGGTTGGATCAGTTTGCCGGCCCGATCGAGGATGGCGGTTGGGTGGAAGTCCAACTGGAAGCGCAGCGGTGGCTGACCGATGTGCTTCAGGCTCTCGAAGCGGGCTCGGTCGTCGTCGTCGACTACGGAGACACTGCCGAGAACCTTCTTGGGCGACGTCGGGATGGAACCCTGCGCACCTACCGCTCACATCATCTCGGTCCTCACCCTCTTGACGAGCCGGGCGAGACAGACATCACGGCCGATGTCAATTTCTCGGCTCTCATCGGTGTGCTCGCTGGTCGCAACTACCAATACCTCCGTCAGGACGAGTTCCTTGCACAGCTGGGATTGCGAGACCGTCTTTCAGATCTCCGACGAGCCGAGTTGGAAGCGGCGCGGGGGGATGACGAAATGGAGAGATTGAAGCTCCGCACTTTGAAGACCGAGGCTGAGACACTGCTACATCCACGTGGACTCGGCGATTTCAGGGTCCTGGTGGTCGGGGTCTAGCAACCCCATCGAGCGGCCTGTCGACGGAGCATTCGATCCAGCGGAGCGCAGCTTCGGTGTGCACTCTGATGATCTCATCACTCGTCTCGAAGAGGATCACAAAGCCTGGCGTGATCACCTGGAGGGTGATTCCGTCGCTGCACCCGATGCCTGAATTGTTCCAGTCCACAGACATCGAGCCAACCAACGATGCGTCGAATTGGTCTGCCAGCTCGTCGGTCAGCGACGTCGGGGCAGTGGAATCATCCTCGAACCAGGCGGGAAGCTCGAGCGATCCGCCGCCACAGGCACCCACAAGCAGAAGAGCCGCTGCTACCAGACCCTTATCCATACGGACTATCTCCGGATACCATTTTGGGTATGAACCAAATCAAGACGGTCGGATTGCTTGCATTCATGACCGCTCTCCTTTTCGCCATCGTCTATGCCATAGGCGCAAACGTTGGTCTCGCACTGATAATCGCCTTCGGGTTCAACTTCTTTGCCTTCTTCTTCTCCGACAGGATTGCGCTCGCCAGCACCCGTGCAAAGCCGGTCACAGAAGCTGAGCTCCCCGATGTCTACGCGATCATGCGACGGCTCACCCAGGCATCGAGCATGCCGATGCCTGCGATCTACCGCATCGATTCGCCTCAGCCAAATGCGTTCGCAACCGGTCGAAGTCCGAGAAAGGCAGCTGTTGCGGTTACCACGGGCATCATGGACCAGCTGTCCTATGACGAGCTGGAAGGGGTTTTGGCTCACGAACTGGCGCATGTCCAGAACCGCGACATTCTGATCAGCACGATTGCGGCGATGCTCGGTGCTGCGATTGCCATTGTGGCGAGGATGGCATTCTGGTTTGGAGGGGGCGACAATCGTGGGCCACTGGGCGCGATCGGCGCTTTGTTGTCGCTGATAATCGCACCACTGGCGGCCATGCTGATTCGTTTTGCCATATCGAGAACCCGGGAGTTCCAGGCCGACCGAACAGGAGCGGAGACAACTGGCCGACCACTTCAATTGGCGGGTGCTCTGGAAAAGATATCCGAAGGGGCTCGTCTCCGACCGATGAACGTCAACCCGGCGACGAGTCAGTTGTTTATCGAAAACCCCTTGAAGGGCATCCGAGGAGGGAGCGTCTCGAAGTTGTTCAGCACCCACCCGCCCACCGAGGAGCGGATTCAGCGACTAACCGACATGGCAATGGGGGTCAGTTGACAAGACTCTGTCGGAGCAATGTCACATTGGGCACTGTTTGTTGCCCTAGCTAAGATTTCTACTCCAGGCCGTGCGTGTGATGCGCACGGTTTAGGTGTGCGCCGGGATGTCCGAGCGGCCAAAGGAAGCAGACTGTAAATCTGCCGGCTTACGCCTACGGAGGTTCGAATCCTTCTCCCGGCACGGACGCCCCGAGCGTAAGACAACCTACGAGGCAGGAGAAACACCTGGCTGCGGCTAGGCAGCGGGCGGATGGTTCTCCAACCTGATGCTTCGCATCAGGCGCCCCCTTAGC
>JBAVIK010000105.1:0-13022 GCA_049686815.1 Acidimicrobiia bacterium
CCACCGTCGTCGACGCCACCACTGAGGACACTTGGCAACCAAGTCAATGTGGCGAACACACCACCGAGCAGCGCAATAACCAATCCGTACGACACAGTTCGGGAAATGAGCCGGTCGATCTCGTAAAGCTGATATCTGGTGATTGCAAGCGTGATGGCTACCGGAATCACCGATAGAGCGGTCAGCGAGAGAACAAGGAATATCGTCTCGTCGCCGCCGCTGAAGGAGGTCAACGCCAGGGCAAGCGCTGCGATGGCCGAGGCGTAGACCACCCACTTGATCTGGGTGCGGACAAGTGAATCCGATCTGCGATACCTGATGATCATCGAAACAACACCGCCCACCGCGAGCCACATAGACACTCCGACCGCGGCTGACGTCATGAACTCTCCGATCCCTCGCGGAAGAAACCCGATCGGGTTGGTCAGGTGCCAGTTTTTCGACTCGGGATCGTAGATCTTCCCGGCTTCGTCACCGAAGAGCACAACGAAGCACATCACAGCAGTGAAGACACCCGCAATCCATCCCGCCAACGTCCAGCGTCTCGACAAGAAACGTCCGGTCGGAAACACGAACAGGATCAAGACAATCGGGAAGAGGATCAGGCTTGCTACAACGTTGAAGACCGCTGCCGCCGCGTAATCCCAGAATCCTGGGCTGACGGGAGGGGCTCCGAATTCGACCGATAGTGAGACTGCGACAGAGAGAAGCAATCCGACTGCCGTGGCACGGAGAAGCCACACGATCCGGTTTCCAGGCTGATGAGCAGCAATCACAGATCCCAGACCGGCGACAAGGGTCGATACGACAACCTGAACAATCGTGAAGAGACCAGTACCGTCTTCAGAAGGCACATAGCCGAACAGGAGAACCGACACGCCGGCGGCCCCGATCAAGCCAGGCCACACCCAGCCGATGCCCGTCTTGGCGGATCTCATTGCAGCTGGCTCGTCATCGGTCCCATTCTGCCGCGAAGTCGTTACAGAACCGTGACGAGACTCAATCACAACTCACACAGCGGCGCTGATGTACCCACCGCTGCGGAATCCAGAGGGAAACGAGCGGGACCGATCATGGCGGATACTCGGAGCCGGGTACCGGAGTCGAACCGATGACCTACTGATTACAAATCAGTTGCTCTACCAACTGAGCTAACCCGGCGTTTGGGAACGAACCCTCATTATCTCAAATGCGGCCAGCGCACCGGAAACCGATGCGTTCAGGCTCTCGGTATCCCCCACCATTGGGATCGACACGATGAGATCACATCGCTTCGCCGACAACCGTGCCATACCGGAGCCTTCGGCGCCGATCACCACCGCGACCGGTTCGGTCAACAGTGGCAGTCCGAAAATGACCTGTTCACTATTGGCATCCAGACCAACGATCCACACACCCAGGGTCTTGAGACGACTCAAACCCTCTGGAATCGACCCCACCACAGCAATCGAGAGGGTCTCCAAAGCACCGGCTGCGGCTTTGAAAGCAACAGGAGACAGCGGCGCTGCCCGTCGAGACGACACAACCATTCCGGTCACGCCGGCGGCGCGAGCACTGCGGGCGATAGCACCGACGTTGTGGGGATCCTCCAGATGGTCGAGAACGAGCAGGGCCGCACTGGTGCCCGCCAGAGAATCGATTGAAACCGGCACTATCGGTGCACAATCGGCGACCAGCCCTTGGGGAGTGTCAGTTGCCGCCTGGGTTCGCACGTCATCCACCAGAACGACCTTCCCTGCACCCACCACATCGACGATCGCCGCCACATCGTGTCGATTGCGACGAGCCCTGTCCACGTAGAGGCGCTCAACCCTGCCGGCTTCCGCGGCAGCGGCTACGGCATGAAGCCCCTCGACCCTATCTCCGTAGCCAGCGGGTGCCATCGGAACCGTCCTCGAGTATCACACCGGCCTCGTCCAAGGCCACCCTGATTGCATCGGCTTCGTCGAAACGTCCCGCGCGCCGGGCGGTGTTGCGCATCTCGATCAACTCAGAGATCGCCTCTTCACCCGTGCCCCGAACGCCAAAGGCCTTTGACGCAGACGAGACATCTATTCCCGCGGACTCAGGACCAGCGGCATCGTCCAAACCTAGGACCTGCACGATCACCTCGACCGCACCCGCCAGCGATGCTGCATCGCCGTTCTCGTCGAGCAGACGGTTGCCGTCACGCACGAGGTCGAAGAGAAGTGAGACCGCACCGGGGGTGTTGAAGTCGTCGTCCATCATCTCAGTGAAGCGCCCGAGTGCGCTGACATCAGGCTCACCCGCCTCCGATCGAGCTCTGAATCTGTCGAGTCGGTCGAGCGACTCTTTGGCCTCAACCACTAGCTCGTCGGAGTATTCGATGGGTGACCGGTAGTGGGCGCGCACATAGAGCATTCGAAGCGCCCTCCCACCCACTGACCGCAGAATCGTCGCCAGATCCACCACGAGACCGGTGGATTTGGCCATCTTCTCACCACCGAGATTCACCATTCCGTTGTGAAGCCAATTCCGGGAAAAGACCTGGTCAAAGGCTCCTTCACTTTGAGCGATCTCGTTCTCATGATGAGGAAAGATCAGATCGCTTCCACCACCGTGGAAGTCGAAGTCGGATCCCAGGTACTCACCTGCCATCGCCGAACATTCGATATGCCAGCCCGGCCGACCCGGGCCCCAAGGCGAATCCCACCAGGGCTCATCGGGTTTCCTGCCTTTCCAGAGGGCGAAATCCAACGGGTCGTCCTTGTCTTCGCCGATCTCGATTCGGGACCCGGACCGCAGCTCGTCGGGGTTCTGTCCTGAGAGTTTTCCGTAACCCGGGAAGGACCGCACCGAAATGTAGACATCGCCGTGTCTGGGGTAGGCGAGACCACGATCGATGAGTCTCTGAATGATCTCGATGATCTGGGGGATACTCTCGGTCGCCTTGGGTTCGATATCGGGCTCGAGGACACCCAGACCGACAAAGGCATCTGCAAATTTGGCCGTCATCGTCACTGCGAGCTCGTCCATCGACACGCCAGACTCCGAGGCCGCTGCGATGATCTTGTCCTCGACATCGGTGATGTTCCGGACGAACGTCACGTCGAAACCGCGCCAGGTCAGATATCGGCGGATCACATCGAACGCTACGGCCGACCGTCCGTGGCCGACATGCGGTTCGCTCTGCACCGTCGGGCCGCAAACATACATGGCCACCTTGCCCGGATCACGAGTGTCGAGAGGCACCAGATCACGCGCAAGGGTGTTGTAAACCTGGATCATCGTCGGACGATTTTACGACAGGGCTTCGACGGTGACGACGGCGGTTGCCGCCAGGCCTTCCCCCCTGCCTGTGAATCCAATCCCATCGGTGCTGGTCGCCTTGACAGAAACATCGCCGACATCGATCGCCAGAGTCTCTGCCAAGCTCGAAATGATCCTCTCACGATACGGCGCCACGCGGACATGTTCCGCGACGACAGTGGCGTCGACGTGGGCGATACGCCAACCAGCGGCGATGGCCATCGTGGCTACCTGGCGCAGAAGCATCATCGAGTCGGCATCGACCAGGGCAGGATCATCGGAGGGGAAGTGTGTCCCGAGATCACCAAGCGAGCAGGCACCCAATACTGCATCGGTGATCGCATGTGCCAACACGTCACCGTCAGACGTAGCGGAGACCCCTATCGACTCAGAAACAACCTGGCCACCGAGGATCAGAGGCGGATCACCATCGAGACGGTGGGAATCAAAACCCCACCCGACCCTCCAACCTGTGGTCGGAGGTAGATCGCTCATTCCTCTTCGGGTTCGATCTTGGGCAGCGCCCTATCGAGCTTCTTGATGGCCTCTTCGTCGTCGACTTCGAGGCTGAACGCCAGCTCAGAGCTCAACGTGAGCCTGGCCTTGGAGAGCATTCGTTTCAGCGCGGGGCTGATCCCTTTGGTTTGTTGGGCATAC
Organism: Acidimicrobiia bacterium; assembly: GCA_049686815.1. Lineage (GTDB taxonomy): Bacteria > Actinomycetota > Acidimicrobiia > Spongiisociales > ZC4RG35 > JBAVIK01. The sequence goes on from JBAVIK010000105.1 coordinate 3,928, forward strand.
GAAAGGTCACGCACCACCTCGGCCACCTGGAAGATGTCACCGGAGGTCATCTTCTCGTTGAGCACCTTGTACCAGCGGCTCCAGTTGGCCCCGGCCTCCTCTGGTTCGCCCTTGAGAGATTTGAGAACCTCACGGGACTTCGTCTTTGAGATCACGGGACGGATGAGATCGTCAGCCGTGTCGACCGGAACCATCACGGTCAATTGCTCGGTGGCTATCTCGAGCAGGAAATAGTCCCGCTTCTTGCCGTCGAAGTCTTGCTTGACCTTTTTCAGGATGGTGGCCGCACCGTGCTGAGGATGGACGACCTTGTCACCCACCGAATACTTGGAAGCTGTTGCCATATGGGTGGCGGAGTGTACAACCGGCTCAGATAAACCACGATGACGGTTGACTCAGTCGAATCCTTCCCATTCGATAGCCATATGCTCGAGACGGTCGAAGAACGTCCGCAGCTGTCTTGCCCTGGTGTCACCGACTCCCTCTACGGCTGTCAACTGGTCCTCGGATGCTTTGAGAATTTTCGACACAGAACCGAAATATCGAACGATGTCCTCCCGTACCGAGTCAGGTAGACGCCCAACCTTGGACAGCACCCGGTGGCCGCGCGCCTCAGCCGGGTCGTCCAGGTCAGGAAACCCCAGGTCACGCGCAATACGAGCGGGATCGTCGAGCTCAGCGGCGGGAATCTCTTGCAGAATTGTCATACCTCGGTCCACGGCGCGGGGCCGGAGCGGCCGAAGATAATCTTGAAGGACCAGACGCATCTTGTGCTCGACCCCGGAGATCAGATCGTTGAGCTGGAGGTTCACGATCCTCCCCTCGTCGCCCAGGGTGATCGCCCGGCTCGCCACCATCCGACCAAGACGCTCCACCAGTTCCGCTCGCTGCAGGACCGTCACTGGTGCCCGGTAGGTGCCGAGACCAGCCACCTCGAGACGGGTGAGACGCGATTCCGCCTCGTCGAGACGGCTGCGAAGCCGGTCGAGGCTCTGGAGCTCTTGATTGACGTGGGCCGCCACCTCAGTGGGCTGAGCCAACTCGATCTTGGCCCCCTGGTAGAACAGGGTGGCTACTCGCCGCCCCTCACTCACAGCTACCACGGGCTTGTCTGTCTCGACAGCAAGACGCTCGGCGGTCCTGTGACGTGCACCGGTCTCATCTGTGGGGATCGAGCCGTCCGGGATGAAGTGAACGTTGGCTTCGAGAATGTTCGCCCAGTCGTCATCCAGGACGATTCCGCCATCCATCTTCGCTAGCTCGGCTATACGGGCTGGTGTGAATCCGGCGCCTACCAGTTTGAATCCTCCAGAGCTGGCCTGGGCGACCGCCGGGGAGTGGCCCAACACCAACAAACCACCCTTGCCTTGCTGGATAACTCGCTCCAAAGCGCGTCGCATCGATGTTCCGGGAGCAAGCCGCTCGAGTGTGTCTGAAATCGCTGGACCGCCCACGAAAGGCAGGCTATCACCTGATGCCTTGGTGGTGATTAAAGACCCGCCTGTCGCAGGGCTTCGGATAGCTTCATCGGCACGCCGGAACCGGGAGCAACCCGGCGGTTCAGCCCCATCCGATCTAGTTCCTCCACACGTCGTGCCTCGAAAGGTATGCCTCTGACCTCCCCGGCGAGCCCGATCTCACCCCAGGCGGCCAGTCGTCCCAGTGGCACGTTCCCAGCGGAGGAGGCTATGGCCAACGCAACTGGAAGATCACTTCCGGGTTCGTCGAGCCTCCAGCCACCGACCACATTTACGTACACCTCGTGATCCTGGAGGTTGAGATTTGTGTGCCTTTGCAAGACGGCGATGATCTGGTTCACCCGTGCCGGATCGACACCCCGTATCGATCGTCTCGGCATCGCCTGGCCCGTCGGAGCCACCAGCGCCTGTATCTCGACCAGCACCGATCGTCGTCCCTCGACGGCCGGGTAGACAACCGTCCCGGGAACGTCGGCTTCCCACCCCTGGAGAAAGACCTTGGATGGGTCGTCAACCTCGACGAGCCCATCAGATCGCATGTCGAACATGCCCGACACGTGAGTAGCGCCAAATCTGTTCTTGTTGCTTCGAAGGACCCTGAATCCGCGATCCGGGTCTCCTTCCAGATACAGCACCACATCCACCATGTGCTCGAGGATCTTCGGTCCGGCCAACCCGCCTTCCTTGGTGACGTGCCCGACGAGGACGACTGCGATGCCTGTTGTCTTAGCCATCCGAATCAGCCGACTGGCGCTCTCCCGCACCTGGGCCACGCCACCCGGTGCAGAGACGATCTCGGGGACACCCACGGTCTGGATCGAGTCGACGATCACCAGATCCGGTCGGGTCTTCTCGGCCAGTGCCACAATGGCGTCCACATCGTCATCTGCGACCAGATCGACGGTCTCACCCCAGACACCGAGTCGGGCGGCACGCATCGCCACCTGTTGTGTCGACTCCTCTGCGCTGGCGATGAGCACCGAGGAGCCTTTAGCGGCCATTGCGCCGGCCACTTGCAAGAGCAAAGTCGATTTGCCTACACCGGGCTCACCGCCCAACAGAACCACCGACGCGGTGACAAGCCCACCGCCGAGCACTCGATCAATCTCCGACCAACCGGTGAGTTTGCGATCTGTCACTTGATTTGCGGCCTCGGAGACCGAAACGGCCACCGCAGGCTTCGTCTTGGCAGCCCGAGATGAGGCAGTCGTCTCCACTAGAGGCTCATCAGAGCCACATTGGGGACAAAAGCCCATCCATTTGGCCGATTGGTGGCCACAGGCATCACAACGAAAACCGGGGATGACAAACCTCCTAGGGTTAACGATTGCCACGTCGAAGTGCGAAAATCAATATCGCCACGATCACGCCGATTATGACGAGACCTGTCAGCAAGGAGCCGACCGTCCAGGGCTCATAAGTTCTGACGGCCAAGACGGTCATTCCCGTGGCACAATACCGCCGAAGGAGGGACGTGGTCTCCCAGACTTGTGGTCAGTGCGGCGAAAGCGTCGCCGCTGACGAGCAGTTTTGCCCAAACTGCGGTTCGTTCATCGATCCGATGGCACCGCAGCGTCCTCCCGCGTCCGGAGAGGTCATTTCTGTCAGGTCCGACGGCAATTACGAAGAATTCTCGCTCGCCGAACCACCCCCACCCCCTCCGCCTCCACCGGCCGAACACGTCCACGTCGAAACAACGGGCAAGGCGGGATCCGGCTCCGAGGTCACATGCCCATCATGTGGTGCAACCAATCCTCCGGGCAACCGTCATTGTCAGGAGTGCGGAGCCCGGCTCGATCAGAGCCCGCTTCCGACTGCTCCACGGCCAGCAGTCCAGGCCACGGCAGGTGTCAGAGCGGCACTGGCGATCAGTGGTCTGCTCTTTGTAGTCATCGTCGTTGCACTTGGTTTCAACATCTTCGGTGGAGACGGCACCGCTTCCTCGACAACACTGGAAGCCACGGCGACTACTCAGTCGGTGATCACCGAGCCAGAGCCGGTGGACATCCTCGACCAGCAATGCGATCCCGACGGTCTTGGCTCGTTCACGTGCGCCAACCTGGTGTCCAACAGCGAAGCGGAGTATCAGGTCAATTGGGAGGAGATTCAGGACGCCGAAGGGAACATCAAAATCAAGTTGTTCTTCCGTCAGCCGATGATCGTCACCCGAATCGACTGGTCCAACATCGAAGATCCCACTCGGTTCCGACGGAACTATCGAGCGAGGGGTCTGACGCTCAACGCCCAGGGCTCGGTTACCGAGGTGCCACACGAGCTGGAGGACACTCCCGGCCTGCAGACCGTCAATTTTGCCGCCGTCAACGCCAATTGGGTCGAAATCACGGTACAGAGCGCATATCAGGCTGAAATCATCGACGACAACGTCTTCCGCGAGCTCGCCATCGCCGAGATCACCGTGTGGGGACGCCCGTCCAACCCGACCACTACCGCGACCACCGGGGGCTGAGCCCCTACTGTTTGATGTAAGGCTGGCCGTCGGCGGCGGGTGGCCTCGTCTTCCCAACCACGCCGGCCACCACGATGATCACCACGATGTAGGGCAGCATCAGCAGGAATTCTGACGGAATGCCGATATTGAGGATCGCGGCCTTCTGCTGGACAGCTCTCGAGAAGCCAAAAACGAGACCGGCGCCAAGAGCGCCGAACGGAAGCCAGCGCCCGAAAATCATCGCGGCAAGAGCAATGAAACCAATCCCGCCTGTCATGTTCTCCTCGAAACGAGCCACCTGGGCAAGACCGAGGAAAGCTCCTCCGAATCCGGCCACCATCCCACCGAGGACGACGTTCCTGTAACGCACCCAATAGACATTTATCCCGGCAGTGTCGGCGGCCTTGGGGTGTTCACCGACCGACCGGGAGCGCAATCCCCATCGGGTGTAGAAGAGCCCCAAGTGAATCACGACTATGAGGACGAACATCCCGTAGACGAAGAAGTTGTGGTCGAAGAGCATTGGCCCGATGACCGGGATATCGGCCAGGACTGGGATGCGTATCGCGGAAATACGAGCGGGAGCGTTCAACGTCTGCACGTCAGCGAGGATCCGGGCTGTCATCAACGAGGTGAGACCGAGAGCGAGGAAGTTGATGACAACACCGGCGATGATCTGGTCGACATGAAAGCGGATCGTCAGCCAGGCCAGTAGTAGCCCCAACAGAGCACCAACGAGAAGAGCACCAATGAGACCAACAATGGTCCCGAACGCACTACTCAGAACCACCGCAGCAAAGGCCGATGCCAACAGCTGACCTTCGATTCCGATGTTGATGATGCCGACGCGCTCGCACATGAGGCCACAGAGGGCCCCTAAGACGACGACGACAGACAGCAGGATCGTGGAGCGCAGCATCCCTACCAGGCTGAACTGGCTGCCAGCGGCGGCCCAGGCAAGGAATGCAAGCGAGAACAGGCCAAATCCGATTGCCAGCGAAGGGTTGGTCCATCGCAGGGCGGAACGACTCAGCCGCCAGAGGCCCAGGCCAAAGATGATGGTGGCCAGGACGGCTGAAAGACTACGAGCGTTGACGACCCATGACAGATCTTGAAATCTGTCGGTTTGCAGCGAGAGATTGAAAGTGGAGTCGAGATTGGGGTCCACGCCGAAGACAAAGGCCCAAAACACATACAGGCTGAGTGCGATGAGGACTCCACCTACAACGGTCGATCGACGCTCCTCTGGCGTGGCTCTCATCCGCAGCTGAGTTTCTGGCCGTTCCGCCACCGCTGTCATGCGCCCCAGCCTTTCGTCAACTGCACCGGTCCAGACTCAGTCGGTTTGACTCCAAAAATGGTCCTCACCAGCTCGGGAGCAGCGATGAATATGACAATCAGCGCCTGCATCACAACCACCAGGTCCACCGTGACACCTGCCGCAGCCTGCATGGTCCTACCGCCGGCGATGAGTGCGCCAAAGATCAGACCGGACCACAACACTCCAAACGGATGAGATCTCCCCAAGAGAGCGAGCGCGATCGCATCAAAACCGATGTTGCCCGCAAAGTTGTCGGTCACCGTGTACGGGGGTAGACCCAGAGTCTGAGTGGCGCCGGCAATCCCGGCCAGGCCTCCCGAAAGGAACATCACGGCTGTGTACAAGAACGCCACGTTCATGCCGGCGTACACACTGGCTCCCGGCGAGAAACCAGCGGCACGGAACTCGAAACCGATGGTCGTCTTGAACAACAACCAGTAGACGAAGAACACCGCACCGATCGCCAACAAGAGACCGATGTTTATTCGATACTGGCTCCCGAAGAGAGTGGGCAAACGTGCCGATTCGAGGATTGGTGCCGACTTGGGGATGCTCGAGCCCTCGACCTGAAACACCGAAGTCTTCAAGACCCACAAGACAAAGAAGGCGGCGACGAAGTTGAGCATGATGGTGGTGATGACTTCGTGGGCGCCTGTCCGCGCCTTGAGAAGACCGGCGATTCCACCCCAGATCCCGCCACCGACGATTGCCGCGATCACCGCGAGAGGAATGTGGAGAATCGCCGGAAGCTCGACGTGGAGACCAACCCAGAGAGCAAAGAGCCCACCGATGAAGATCTGGCCACGGGCGCCGATGTTGAACAGACCCGTTCTGAAACCGACTGCCACGGCGAGGCCGGCCAAAATCAAAGGTGAAGCAGTGAAGAGGGTTTCGGAGATCGCGCGCACCGAACCGAAGGCGCCTATGAAAAGCTCCCGGTAGGCCACCCAAACACCCTCGAGCATGTCCCTAATCGCCTGCACGGGATCGGAGCCCATGAGGCGCCAAGCATCTACATCGGTCACCATGATGATCACGGCTCCGACCAACAGCGCCAGGAAGAGCGCCAGGGCCGGGACGAGTAGTGCTCTCCGCAGGCTCTCCCCCACCCCTGTGATCCGATCCATCATCCCTGGATAGTCGCGATCGGTGGGAGGGGGAGCCTGATCCTGGGGAGTCTCGGTCGTCATCTCAGGATTCCGGTTCTCTGGAGCCGAGCATCGCCAGCCCGATCTCGGTGGTTCCAGACTCAGATGGGTCGAATTCCCCCGCAATTTGCCCTTCGAACATGACCAGGACCCGGTCAGAGAGTGCCATCACCTCGTCGAGCTCAGACGAAACGATCAGGACGGCTGCGCCCTGATCGCGTTCCTCGATGATCCGGGCGTGGATGTATTCGATCGAACCGACGTCGACACCACGCGTCGGCTGTGAGGCAACCACCAGCTTCACGTCACGATCGAACTCACGGGCGACAATCACTTTCTGTTGGTTTCCGCCAGAGAGTGTCGAGACCGGAACGTCAACACGGGTCGTCTTGACGTCGTACTCGTCGACAAGACGTTGCGACGACTCGATCGCCACTCCCCAGTCCATCTGGATGCCACGCGAATAGGGCCGGTCGTAATAGGAGTCGAGCACCATGTTCTCCGCGACTGTGAACTGGAGAACCAACCCGCTTTCCTGACGGTCCTCCGGAACATGGGCGATCCCCAAGCGATGAATCGCCCTCGGGCTGGATTCGGTCACGTCCTCGCCGGCCATCAGGACATGACCTGCCAATGAGGGGCGCATCCCCACAATGCTCTCGACCAGTTCGGTTTGCCCGTTGCCCTGGACACCCGCAATCCCCACGATCTCGCCTGATCGCACTTGAAAGCTGACACCGTCGACCGTCCGCTGATCCCGGTCGTCGAGGACCACCAGATCCTCGACTGATAGGACGACATCACCTGGCTCGGCGACGTCCTTCTTGACCACCAGTTCCACGGGGCGACCCACCATCATTTCGGCCAATTGATCCTGGGTGGCGGTCTTTGGGTCGGCTTCGCCGACCGACTTGCCATCGCGAAGCACCACGATCCGATCCGCGATCTCCAATGCTTCGTTCAACTTGTGACTGATGAAGATGACCCCTTTGCCGTCCTCACTCAGACCGCGAATGATGCCGAAGAACTCATCAACCTCCTGCGGCGTGAGAACCGCTGTCGGCTCATCAAAGATGATGTAACGAGCTTCCCGCACCAGAACCTTGATGATCTCGACCCTTTGCTGGACACCGACCGGGATGTCCTCGACCATTGCCTTCGGATCGACGGAGAGGTTGTAACGGTTGGAAACGGCGTTGACCATTTGCTCGGCCGTCTTCTGATCGATCCAATCGAATGCCTTGATTGGTTCTAGACCGAGGATCACATTCTCGGCGACGGTGAAAACCGGCACCAGCATGAAATGCTGGTGAACCATGCCAACCCCCGCCTCAATCGAGGCCCCCGGGCTGCTCAGCTCGAGCTGCTCACCATCGATGATCACCTCGCCGGCGTCGGGCGAGTAGAGCCCAAAGAGAATATTCATCAGGGTGGTCTTGCCTGCACCGTTCTCGCCGAGCAAGGCAACTATCTCGCCAGGAGCAACGCTGAGACTCACATCGTCATTCGCCAGAACCGTAGGGAACTGCTTTGTGATTCCCCTCAGCTCCAGGGCCACCCGCTTGCTCCTATCTCTACAAGGCAGCGTGCACTATAGATACAAACAAGCCCCCGTCACCGTGACGGGGGCTTGTGTTGTCTAATTCAGCTGTGGGATCAACCGCCACCTACGACGAACTTGTCCCAAGTGATGGTCCCGGCTGCGATGTCAACGAGAATCTGGTCGACTTCAGCTGCCAGTTCGGGCGATACCCGGTCGGCCCAGGCGTGGTACGGGGAGAGTCCCACACCCCCGTTTTCCAGGGTTCCAACCAGGCTGGTGCCACCGGCTGGTGTGCCAGCTGCATCTGCCTCGATCGAGCGCTGCGTCTGGATCTGCAGACCCTTGAGAACGGTCACCAACCAAAGGTCGGCGAACTCGGCCGGCATTGCGTCGACCGCATCTGCGTCGACACCGATCAGCGCACCGTCGATCCCGCGTGACTGCATGGCAGTACCACAGGGGAGGTTGATGGCTCCACCCACCGGCAACATGATGTCGGCACCCTCGTCGAGCATGCTCTCACATGTCGCGGTAACGATTGGATCAGCCGGATCGAACGTTCCGGTCATGACACCGGCATCGGGGTTCTCGGGATCCCAACCAAGGACCGTGACAGTCGTGCCTTTCTGCTCGTTGTAGTAGGCAACGCCACGTGCGTAACCATCCATGAAGATGGACACCGTTGGGATGTTGACACCACCGTATGTACCGACCACACCCGTCTGGGTCATGCCCGCTGCCAGATATCCGGCTGCAAAGGCTGCCTCATCGGTCTGGTATTCGAGACCGGCGACGTTGGGCCCAAGCGAACCGAAGTCGATGATGGTCCACTGGACGTCGGGGTTCTCGGCTGCGAAGGCAGCGGTCGTGTCGGCCAGCTTGAAACCGGATGTCACGATGTGCTCGGCACCTTGAGCGAGACAAGTCTCGACATGTGGCTGGTAGTCCTCAGCGCTTGCCGACTCCAACAGAATCGGCTCGGGCTGCGCAGCTCCACTGGCGACCGCGTCCTGGACGCCGGCCCAACCAGAAGCGTTGAAGCTTCGGTCGTCGACTCCGGCGTCGTCGGTGACGAAACACACCTTCCTGGCTGTGAAGGCCATCGCCTCAGTGGTGGTTGTTTCTTCACCAGCAGTCGTGGTCGTTGCCTCGGCTG
>JBAVIK010000106.1:0-4488 GCA_049686815.1 Acidimicrobiia bacterium
TTGCTGACCTCGCTGAGTGGTGGTTTGAGCACTTCCATCATTAGTCCATACATTGCAATTGTCCCGATGTTGGCGGTGATGCTGATCAATCAGAAGGCCGGATTCGTTTGGTTTTTCGTGGTCGTCATCGAAATCCTCGTCCTCGGTTTTGCTCAGATCGCGGGTGTGCAATTCCCGCTCACCTTCGACTCCGAGGTTGACGCAGCGTTCAAGCTGGCTGCTTTTCTCGGGCTGGTGGTCATCATCTTCTTCATCGTGCGTGATTTCGACACGACCGCACAGAAGGCTTTGGAACAGGTGGAAGAGGAGCAGGAGAAGACGCAGAACCTGCTTCTCAACATCCTGCCCGAGAACGTGGCCGAAGAGTTGAAGACCACCGGGCGATCGAGGGCCCGTGATTTCGACCAGGTGACGATCCTGTTCAGTGATTTCAAGAACTTCACCGAGATCAGCGCCGGGATGACTCCCCAGGATCTGGTGTCGGAGTTGAACACGTGCTTCTACTCGTTCGACTCGATCATGAGGTCTCACGGACTGGAGAAGATCAAGACGATCGGGGACGCCTACATGGCTGCATCGGGGCTCGACCCCAATATGCCGGTGTCGCCTGGCAAGGTCATCCGTGCTGCGCTCGAAATGCAGGCGTTCCTCGCCAGGCATGGCGCCGAGAACCTGGCCAGGGGGAAGCCGTCGTTCGAGATGCGAGCCGGCATCCATACCGGGCCTGTGGTGGCCGGTGTGGTGGGTGACACGAAATTTCAGTACGACGTTTGGGGTGACACGGTGAATACGGCATCGCGTATGGAGACGTCAGGCGAAGCAGGCGAAGTCAACATCAGCGAAGACACCTACGAGCTGGTCAAAGACGAGCCCGATCTGGTTTTTACCCGACGAGGCGCCGTAGGGGTGAAAGGCAAGGGCGACCTCGAGATGTATTTCGTGAAGGGTCGTGCCCTTGGTGAGACGGCGTCGGTTTAGATACCCAGCGCAGCGAACCGGATGTGGGAGTGGAGGGACGCCAAACCCACCAATACTTCGACCAGGAGCCAAGCCCTGCTCAAGGGGTTCGACGAACGGGAACGTATGTGGAAGCTCTCCCGGCTCGATTAATGCATTCCCGGAAAGGGAGGCACAACCGAACAATCCCGGGAACCGCCGCGCGAGGATTCGGGGCAGCTTGCGGTGTGGAAGGGTCGATCTTGACCTAGGTCGGGTCCCGCTGGTCCTCTAAGTCCACTACGTCCTCGCCGTCCGGCGGGTGTTGAAGGGTCACCGGCTGCATCTCGGTGGTGGAAGGAAACGACTGATACCAGCCTGAGCGGTCCACGACTCTTTGCTTCACGACCTCCCAGGAGCTGGGCTCGGAAGCCGGAACGTCGCGCAGCAACTCCGGAACGAGACGGGCCCAGCCGACAGCACTGAGAGCGAACACCATCACCATCCCGGTGAGGGCGACGATGCCGACCGCTGACAAAAGAACGACGGGTCTGGGAAGGTCCAGCTCGAAGAAGGCGCGGAGGGCAGGCACGGCCATCGACAGGACGAGCAGGCCTGACATCGTGCCGATGAGCCCCTTCTTCCAGGGCACCAGGGGGCGGCTGACGATGCCTAGAGCGATGAGACCCACCGCAGCCAGGATCAGCGTGGCGGTGGTGCGTGACTCGGTGACCGTCGAACCCTCGAGGTCGGCCAGCCAATAGCCGCTGAACGTGGCCAGCGTGGCCACGATGCCTGTAGGGATGGCGAATCTGAGGACACGGCTCAGAAACCCGGGCCGGGCCCGCCGCCGCGACGGGGCAAGTGCCAGGAAGAAGGAGGGTATGCCGACGGTGAGACTCCCGACGAGCGTGAGGTGACGAGCCAGGAAAGGGAACGGCAGCGACGAGATGACGATTGCAAGGGAAAGCCCGACGGCGTACACGGTGCTGGTGATGAACAGGTTGGCGACACGTTCGATGTTGGAAGTGACTCTTCGGCCCTCTCCGACGATGTCGGGGAGGGTGGCGAACTCCCCGTCGATCAGCACCAGTTGGGCCACGGCCCTGGAGGCCGGTGCACCACTCCCGATGGCAATGCCGATGTCGGATTCCTTGAGCGCGAGCACGTCGTTGACACCGTCGCCGGTCATTGCAACGACGTGGCCCCGAGACTGGAGAGCGCGGACCATGGCTTGCTTCTGTTGGGGAGAGACCCGACCGAACACCGTGGCCGACTCCATGATGTCAGCGAGCTCTTCACCGTCGACCGGCAACAGACGCGAGTCGACGGGAGCGTCTGCACCTTCGACACCTACCTTCGCTGCGATCGCGGCCACAGTTTCTGGATGATCCCCTGAGATCACCTTCACCCGAACCCCCTGTTCGGCGAAGTACCGCAGCGTGTCCTCGGCGTCTCCCCTGATCTGATCGGACAGGACGACCACCGCGGCCGGCTCGAGTGTCGACGGCAGCCTCCCCTCTTGGAGGTCCGACCCGCTCCGTGCCAGCAACAACACTCTGCTCCCCTCTCCCGACACCTCGCCCACCACCTGAAGGGCCCGTTCGTGGTGGGGAGCGATGACGTCCGGGGCACCTATGACCCAGGTCTCGCCCCCGTAGAACGTGACGCCACTCCATTTCCTCGCCGAGGAGAAGGGGACGGCGGTCTGGACTCCCCAGTCGGGAGGCTCGGGGAAGGCGGCGGCAATCGCCTGCATCGTGATGTTCGGATGCTCTTCGGCTGCGGCGATGGCGGACAAAGCCGCGGTGGGATCAGCGTCAGTAAGGGTCAACACTTCCTCGACGGCGAGGCGGCCGGCCGTCAACGTGCCGGTCTTGTCGAAACATACTGTGTCGACACGGGCCAGCCCTTCGATGGCCGGAAGCTCCTGGACCAAGACGTTGCGTCTACCCAACCGTATGACACCCACTGCAAAGGCGATCGAGGCCAAGAGCACCAGACCTTGGGGCACCATTGCAACACCAGCGGCTACAGCGCCTCCGAGACCTTCCGTCAAGTCTCCGCCGCCCTGGACGATGCTCCACACCAATAACGCTCCCATCGGCACGACGGCCCAGCTGACGATGCCGAGGATCCGCTCAATGCCTTCCCTCAGTTCGGATCTGACCAGCGTGAACCGTTTGGCGGCGTGAGCGAGACGAGCGGCATAGGCCTCCTCACCGACCTTGGTTGCTCGGTACCGGCCCGAGCCGGCGGCGACGAAGCTCCCCGAGAGACACTCATCGTCGACCCGCTTCTGGACCGGATCGGCCTCGCCAGTGAGCAGAGACTCGTCGATCTCGAGACCGGCCGAGCTGACCACCTGGCCATCGACGACGAGTTGGTCACCGGGGCGCAGATCGATCAGATCATCGACAACGACACGGTCGACCGGCTGCTCGGTCACCCGGCCCGACCTGACGACGCTGACCTTGGGTGCGGCCACCAGTTCCAGTCGGTCCAGGGTGCGCTTGGCCCGGAGCTCTTGGATGATTCCGATTGCGGAGTTGGTGACGAGGACGATCCCGAAGAGGGCGTCCCGTGGTTCGCGAAGGACGATGAGGGTGACGAGGAGAAGTGCGCCGAGCAGGATGTTGAATCGCGTGACGACGTTGGCCTTGACGATTTCACCGGTCGTGCGGCTCGGCCTCGCGGGTACCCGGTTGACCAGACCAGCGGCCACCCGTTCGCGCACCTCAGCGTCGCTCAGGCCAACTTCGGCCTTTGCCGCCTCGAGGTTCGTCATCGTCCGTTCAGCTTACGACCTGGTCAGCCATGAGATGGCCGACCGAATCCGGTGGAAGCTAATGGTCGTTCTTGACCGGGTTCTGGGTCGCACTCATGTTCGGTGTAAGGACGTAGGCACCGATTGACGCCGCACCTACGAGCAGACCTCCTGTCCGCGCCCACGACATCGTGTTGCGATTTCCGAGACCTGCCAGCGCAAACACAACGCCTATTCCAAATAGGAGACCCCAAGCATCTCGGATTGCCGGCGCGTGGCGTCCAAGAGCCCAGGTGAGCCAGCCGGCGAATGGCAGGGTCACAATTCCGATTCCGAACGTGAACCAGGGAAAGACCCACAGTGCTCCACAGATTGCCCATGCACGGAAGGCCAGCCAGCCAACGGTTGTCTCGGGTCTCCAACCCTTCATTACATCAGCCTACGTATCGCAGTGACGGTTGGCACAGGAGAATTCGCCGCAGTCCACTACTCAACAAAGGACTGGCCGGCAGTCGGAAGGTAAATTGCGAACCCGTGGCGTGGTCCCTGACTTCCTTTCTCGAAATCGGGTCGTTATCAACCGACAGCGAAGACGTGGCGTTGCAGAAACGGATGCTGGTCGGGGCGGCCGGGCCTGTAATGGTGGCCGCTGCACTGTGGGGGTTGGTCTACCTCATCCTCAATGAGCCCCTAGCAGCGAGCATCCCTGGTGGTTACGCGGTGCTCACCGCGATCAGCTTGGGTGTCTTCGCCAAGACCAAACGCTACCGCTGGTTCAGGACGAC
>JBAVIK010000107.1:0-4006 GCA_049686815.1 Acidimicrobiia bacterium
GAACCGTCATCCATCCGAACCAGCTGAAGTCTTGCCCGAAGCCAATCGTGACGACCTTGGACTTGTTGAGGGGGTACAAGTAGCGGTCTTCGAGCTCTGCGCCTACGAGCATCCGTCTTCTCATCGCTGAGTTGATCTCATGCTCCAGCTCCGCCGCATAGTGGCGTGCGAAGTGGAGGTAGGAGGCGTCGAATGCGGTCTGATTCGCCCCGATCAAGGCCACAACAGGAATGATCAGGAAAGCCTCGGTAACCCCCCAAAAGCCAATCAGCAGAAGGGAAACTATTGCGATGACCGTGAAACGGGTGTCGGAGAAGAATCGCTGGTGGTAGTAGCGGGTCATACCGCGCATGCGTGATAGCTGGTCGCGGGCGAGGTCTATTTCGTAGATCGGCAACTCCTTTTGGTTGGATTCGGTGTCGGCCATGCATACAGATGATGTCCTTCGCGTTATGCGATGGCGGACCCCGAGGCGTTGTGGCCCTCATGTGCCGCGGCAAACTCGAACAGTGCGGCACCAGCTATTTTGAGCTCTGATGGGTACGGGGATCGTCTGGTTTCGTCGCGACTTGCGTCTCGAAGGCAATCCTGCCTGGGGCGAGGCCACCGCCAACCATGATCAAGTACTCGCCCTGTATGTGCTCGATCCATCCCTGTTTGTCGCTGGCTCTCCCCGCAGCGACCACCTGCTTCACAATCTCGCCGCTCTCGACGGCGAACTTGCGCTCCTCGGGGGAAGGCTGCTGTTGCGAACGGGAGACCCCACCCAAGTGGTGCCCGACATCGGGGAATCACCTGGAGTTGAGCGGACCTATTGGAATCGGGATGTCAGCCCATACTCGAAGCGACGTGATGAGACCGTTGAGAAGCGTCTCCGGGGTCCCGTTTCAACATGGTATGGATCGCTTGTCCACTCGCCGGGTCGCGTGCTTACGAGAGACGCTGCTCCCTTCAAGGTTTTCACTCCTTTTTACCGCCGATGGTTGGAGACAGCTTTGGATCCTTGGCCAGAGCCTGGGGCGACAGCGCTGATTGATGACCCGGGAGAGGGGATCCCTTCGCCACTTGGCGCGGCGATTGTCGAGCCGGGACCCGCCGCGGCCTTGCGTCGTTTCGACGAGTTTCGGGAGCGTCTCACAAACTATCCCATCGCCCGCGACCGCCCGGACATGAACTCGACGTCTCGTCTCTCGATAGACCTCAAGTACGGGACTATCTCACCGCGACTCATTGCCCAGACCTGCTCCGACGACGTGGCGGGCCCGTTCCTGCGTCAAATTGCGTGGAGGGATTTCTACGCTCACATTCTCCATTTCAATCCGACTTTCGTGGATCATTCGGTGCGACCCGAGTTCGATTCGATCGTTTGGCGAGACGATCCTGTCGGCCTACGAGCCTGGAAAGAGGGCGCAACCGGGTATCCGATCGTCGACGCCGGGATGCGACAACTGCGTAGCGAAGGGTGGATGCACAACCGGGTGCGGATGATCACCGCATCGTTTCTCGTCAAGGATCTGCTCATCGACTGGCGAACGGGTGAAAGACACTTCCGAGAGCTCCTCCTCGACGGGGATGTCGCTCAGAACGTCGGGAACTGGCAATGGGTTGCCGGTACCGGATCCGATGCAGCTCCATATTTTCGGATCTTCAATCCGGTCAGCCAGAGCCGAAAATTCGACCCTGACGGCAGCTACATCCGACGGTGGGTTCCAGAGCTGGCCGGTGTTGCCGCAGGGCTGATCCATGCACCTTGGGAAGTCGCACCACTGGAGCTGGCCGCCTCAGGTGTGGTGTTGGGTGACAACTATCCCGAGCCGATCGTCGACCATGCGATGGCCCGCGTCCGAACTCTCGACGTCTACGGATCTACACGAGGACCGGTGCTCCCCTGAGAGCGTGGGAGAGAGCTGACGATGCGCCTCACCATGTCTGCGTTCCCGGACGGCCCTTGAATGGGCCTTTGATCTCGGGCGTGATCCAGCCGCCGTAAAAGTCGCCCGCCTGGGGCTCGACTGTTTCGCCATCCACCTTGCATACGACCCTCGACGGGTAGAAGGCGATCCGATCTCGCAACACTTCGTACCCGGGGGAAGGTTTCGGGTAGCTCCATCCAACTCGAGACACGACTTCTGGTGAGCTCAGATTCCAATAGCGCGCCATCCCCTTGAATTCGCAGAAGGTTCGATGTTCGCTGGGTTTGAGCCCGTCCAGGTCAATCGCCCCGACCGGTATGTAGAACACCGGAGGATGTGACGTCTCGAGGACCCTCACCGACTCGGCCGTCTCAGCAATCCGGATGCCTTCAAAGTCCACGACCACTAGGCGCGAATCCGATTCGACCCGTGGAGGCCTCGGATAGTCCCAAACTGATTCGATCGTTCTCTCGTTCTTTTTCATACCGGGCTCGGCTCCGAACTGCTCATTGATGTGGTTTGGCGCCGGGCGGCCACCCGGCCCAATGCAACGGCCGTCAACGCGGCCAACGCAGGAGCAATAGGGCCAATGTTGCCTCCGGACAGAATTACCCCGGCCGCCAGCGCACTACCCAGTGAGGCCCTCGCGAGAGTGATTCGGCGCGCCGATAGAAGTATCCCGTTGCTGTCGGAACGGGAGTTGACCTCCCTCACGGGTATCGACAGCAACATCGCAAGTCCAATCGCGACCAATTGTGCCACTACCGAGATGTCGAGCAGAGGGGTTGGGCCGTTGGCGACGACGAGGGCGACCAGAGCAGCGCCGGCCACTGTGAGGATGGCCCAAGCTCGGGAGTGGTCTCCACCATCGAGGAACAGGACAACAGCGATCAAGATGGTGATCGGCCACGATTCGACTCGGATTCCTGAATAGATCCCGGCAGTTGCCATTACGGCTATGTCGAGCAGTGTCAGGCTCCGTCCCACCGTGCCGGTCATGACACGCACGCCAAGTAGTGCGGCTGCCGCAACGGCGGGAGTTGGCCCACTTGTGACCAGGATGATCGGCACGGCGATCGCGATAGCAAGTATGGCCGTTGCCGGGTGGTCGGGGTCCAACTCCCGGGCGACTGCCCAAGCGAGGAACACTGAAATCGAAACCATCGCGGGGAGAAGTAGGTCGCCGTCCCCATCACCGAGGAGGAGAAGAGCTCCCTGGGTCAGTCCAGCAAGCACGCTGATTCCGACTGCCCACCGGTTTGAGACGTTTGTCAGGTCGATCGGCCGTCCCAGACCGGTGGCGCCCATCGTGCTCACGATGATCCGCGGCCCAGGTGGTGGTCGAGACGATATGAGGACGTCATGTGGTCTTTTCGGAACCGACGTCCAGGCTGGATGGCTGAGGTGGAATGGTCCGAAAGCGACGTCGGCACCGAATTGGTGGTTGTGACTGTGATTCGAAGTCTTGCATTGGTGAGCCTTGGCGTTATGGCGGGGGCGATCGCAATGGCGATGTCGACCGGCTCGATCTCCAACGAGGGCTCAGCCATCTGGGCGTTGCCGTGGGGGAGGGTCACTTTGATAGATCTCTACATTGGTCTCGCCTTCTTCGGTGCTTGGGTGGCCTTCAGGGAGCGTTCGATCATTCGCACGATCGCCTGGTGGGTGAGCTTGTTGCTGCTTGGCAACCTCGCCGCTGCTGTCTATTTGGTAGTTGCCTCCTTTGGTTCAGCCAATTCTCGAGAGCTGATAGCGGGAAACCGGGCGTGAAGATTCTGGTCACCGGGGCGAGTGGGTACATAGGTGGAAGACTCATTCCCAGATTGCTGCAAACCGGCCATGAAGTCCGTTGTCTGACCCGTGATGCCCGGAAGCTTGCGAAGGACTCCTGGCGTGAGAGCGTCGAGGTTGTGGAGGGCGATGTGCTCGACCGACGCAGCATCCAGGGTGCTCTCGGAGGCGTTGACTCTGCGTTCTACCTGGTTCACTCGATGGAGGAGGGGAGTCACGACTTTTCGGATCGTGATCGGCTGGCGGCCGAGAATTTCCGATCTGCGGCGGACGAGGTCAACCTGAAGAGGATCGTCTATCTC
>JBAVIK010000108.1:0-9236 GCA_049686815.1 Acidimicrobiia bacterium
GATCTCGACACCGGAACCGGGACGTGACCATCACCCACGACGGAAAATTGGATGGGAACGGACTGCACATCGGAATTGCCGTCGCGTCGTGGAACCAGGCCATCACCGACCGGCTCCTCGAAGGTGCGAGCCGGCGATGCAAGGGGCTTGGAGTGTCTCGGGTCACGGTTCTACGGGTGCCAGGTGCCCTGGAGTTGCCCGTAGCCGCTCAAAAGCTTGCGGCATCCGGTTGTGACGGTGTCGTGGCTATCGGGACGATCATCAAAGGTGACACAGATCACTACGACATTGTCGTGAGAGAGTCGGCCGCAGGAGTCAGTCGAGTCGCTCTCGACAGTGGGGTCCCCGTCGGCAACGCCATTCTCGCAGTGCACGACTACGAGCAAGCTGTGGTGCGCTCTGGCGAGGATGAAGCCAACAAGGGTGTCGAAGTGGTCGATGCCGTGGTCCTGACGATCACGGCGCTGGCCAGTGTGGACAGCGTGTGAGGAAGCCGATATTGGATGGTCAGACGCCCCTGTTATCCTTT
This sequence comes from Acidimicrobiia bacterium, assembly GCA_049686815.1. GTDB lineage: Bacteria > Actinomycetota > Acidimicrobiia > Spongiisociales > ZC4RG35 > JBAVIK01. Next base: position 530 of record JBAVIK010000108.1, read on the forward strand.
CGTGGACATCAGATAGCAAGAGCGGAAACTGCTGTTTCCCCACCCGGCCGCCGAATCCAGTCCTCGTGGACTTGGATCTCACGGCGAGTCGAGGTCCACCACAATGCCGACTTGTCGGCGTTTGATAGTGCAGCAGGCTTTCGCCTGCTGCTTTTTAATTGCGATCAAATGGAGGTATCAGCATCAGCGAATTGCGTGTGAACGGAGCGATCCGGGCCAAAGAGGTCAGAGTGGTCGCACCGGACGGTGAGCAAATCGGTGTCAAGAAGATAAACGAAGCTCTCTGGCTTGCCGAACAGCTGGACTTGGATCTCGTTGAGGTAGCCCCCAACGCCAAACCACCCGTATGCAGACTCATGGACTACGGACGGTACAAATATGAGCAGTCCGTCAAGCAACGCGAAGCACGCAAGAAACAGACCCGCACCACGATCAAAGAGCTCCGCATGAGGGTTCGGATCGGCGAACACGACTTCGACATCACGAGGCGCAAGGCTAAAGACTTCCTCGAGGACCACGACAAGGTCAAGGTGACCATCAGGTTCAGGGGACGTGAGCGCGAGCGTCCCGAATTCGGTAGAGATTTGATGAGCCGTCTCGCCGAAGAAGTCGCCGACTACGGGACGATCGAACAGTCTCCCAAGGTCGAAGGTGGGTCCATGACGATGGTGTTGGCTCCCGTTCGGAGGAGCAAAGCTTCCGAATCGAACGGCAGCAAAACGCAGCGCGACGAAGAGGAATAGGAGAGATTGCCGTGCCAAAGATGAAGACCCACAGCGGCGCCAAGAAGCGAATCAAGGTGACTGGCTCCGGCAAGTACATGCGTCGCCAGGCCGGACGCGGACATCTTCGCCTCGCCAAAGGCAAGAGCACCTACCGACGTCGCAGCGGTGAAGTGGAGATGGCTCCCGGCGACAGAAAAGTCATCAAGAAGCAGCTAGGTCGCTGAGCCAGGGAGGATTGAGAGATGGCACGTGTCAAACGCGCAGTTCATGCCAAGAAGTCACACAAGAAGGTCCTCGACAGGGCAAAAGGATACAAGGGAGCCCGCAGCCGCCGATATCGCACTGCGAACGAGCAGGTCATGCATGCAATGCAGGACGCCTATCGCGACCGTCGGGCGCGCAAGGGTGAATTCCGCAAATTGTGGATCTCACGCATAAATGCCGCGGCTCGGCAAAACGGCACCACATACAGCCAATTCATTGCGGGACTGAAAGCTGCCGAGCTCGAGGTCGATCGGAAGATGCTCGCCGAAATGGCCGTCAAGGATCCGGATGCCTTCGCTCAGCTCGTCGAGGTTTCGAAGAGCAGCTGACAATCGACCAAGTCGACCACGTGGAGCCTGTTCGGAACCATCGGAACAAGCTGGTGGTGGATGCTGCACGACTGCACCGGGCCAAGACACGGCGCGAACGTGGCCAGACTCTCATCGAGGGACCCCACCTGGTTCAGGCAGCCATCGAGGCTGGTGCCGTTATTTCTGCGGTGTTTGCGCTCGAGCGATCCGAGTCGACTCCGCCGGATACGTTGCTGGTGGACGACCGAGCCCTCGCTCGACTGGCAGGCACCGAGACGCCTCGCGGGCCGATTGCCGTTCTAGACATTCCTCAGGAACAGAACGCTGACGGTCTGAATCTCTTGGTCGCATACGGCTTGTCGGACCCCGGGAACATGGGGGCCCTGATCCGGATAGCCGCGGGCTTCGGCTGGGCGTTTGCTCACACTCCGGGCTCTGCCGACCCCTGGTCGCCCAAAGTCATGCGTGCCGCAGCTGGCGGCCATTTCCAAACGCCAATCGTCACGTTCAGCCAACAATCTCAGGTGACAACCGTTGCAACCGTGGTCGACGGCGGAACCGACCTGGAGTCGGTTCGGGGCGATCGCCTCGCAGTTCTCGTTGGAGAAGAAGCATCCGGATTGCCGCCGGAGGTGGTCGCAAGCGCGGATTTTGCGATCACCATCGACCTGCCTGGCCCCGTCGAAAGTCTCAACGCTGCCGTCGCCGCCGGCATCGTCGTCTATGAGTTGAGCAATCAAGGAAGAAATCAGAGGGCCGGGGTCTAACCTGCCGCCGAAGATGGACCCAATCGCCAGCCTCGACAACGTCATCGACCAGGCACCGGCCGTCGTAGATGCCACGACGACCGTCCGGGAGCTCGACCAGGCGCAAGAGAGCTTGCTCGGTAAGGACTCGCCGGTCGGGGAGGTGAGACGGTCCATGGGGAAGCTCGATGCTGACATCCGGCCCCAGGTTGGCGCGAAGCTCAATGAGGCATCCGCCAGGATCGGTGACCTCTTGGCGACCCGCCGTGAGGAGCTCGAGACCATCGAAGAAGACAGCCGTCTCGAGGCCGAGGCCATCGACGTCACCCTCGAGTCCATTTCCTACCCCAAAGGCTCGATCCACATCGTCCAACAGGTCATCGACGAAGTAGTCGACATATTCGTCGGATTGGGATATCAGGTTGCTGCCGGACCCGAGGCCGAACTTGCCTGGTACAACTTCGATGCTCTAAACACCCCGCCCACACATCCGACCAGGTGGGAGTCGGACACGATGTATCTCGATTGGGGCGCACCCGAAGACGAGGTCTTACTCCGAACCCATACCTCACCGGTCCAGGCACGATGGATGGAATCCCACGAGCCTCCTGTCTACATTGTCGTACCGGGTAGGACGTATCGAAAAGACACGATCGACGCCACCCATCTCCCTGTCTTTCACCAGATCGAGGGTCTTGCTGTCGATTCGGGCATCACCTTCGGTGACCTCAAAGGCACCCTTCTCCATTTTGCACGGGAGTTCTTTGGTCCGGCGAGTGACGTTCGGCTGCGGCCGCACTTCTTTCCCTTCACAGAGCCGTCCGCCGAGCTCGATGTCAGCTGTTTCAACTGCGACGGCGGTGAGCCCGGGTGTCGGGTGTGTGGCGGTGCGGGTTGGTTGGAGCTTCTCGGCTGCGGAATGGTCGATCCCAACGTCCTCGAGGCTGTGGGCTATGACCCAGAGACAGTCACGGGATTTGCCTTCGGTATGGGCCCAGAGCGACTGGCCCAGGTCCGTCATGGCATCGATTCGATGAAGCACTTCATTGACAATGACGTCAGATTCTTGGAGCAGTTCTGATGAAGGTCCCGCTTCGCTGGCTGCAGGAATTCATTGATCTTCCGACCGATGACATCGACGAGATCTCCTATGCCTTCGACATGCTCGGTCTCACTGTGGAAGGGACCGAGACCCATGAAGTGCGCTGGACAGACGTCTACGTCGGTCAGGTGCTCGAAATCTCGGCGCATCCCGATGCAGACAAAGTGAGGGTCTGTCAGGTCGATACCGGTTCCGGTCCCGAGCAGATCATTTGCGGTGCCTGGAATTTCGAGGCCGGTGCCTATGTGCCGGTGGCCAAGCCGGGAGCCGTTCTGCCAGGTGGCATGAACATCGGACAACGGACCATCAGGGGAGTGATCTCCAACGGAATGATCTGTTCGGAGCGTGAACTCGACCTCGGCGAGGACCACGCCGGGATCATGGTGCTCGACGGTGAGCCGGCTCTGGGGTTGGCATTCGGTGATCTGGTCGAACTACCCGATGTGGTCTTTGAGCTCGACGTAACTCCCAACCGGCCCGATGCCCTGTCAATCGCTGGGGTGGCCAGAGATCTCGCCGCGTGGTTCGATGTGGAATACACGATTCCCGTAGTTGAGATGCCAACCGTCTCAAGGGAAGCACCCATCAGAGTCGTGATCGCCGACCCCACAGGATGCCGTCGTTTCACCGCACGTGAGATCTCAGGTGTCACGGTCGGAACCTCGCCGTTGTGGATGAGACACCGACTCCACAAGGTCGGAGTTCGCTCCATTTCCAATGTGGTGGACGTCACCAACTACGTCATGTTCGAACTGGGTCACCCTCTCCACGCATTCGACGCAGACTCGATTGAAGGCGAGAGACTCATCGTGAAGCGGGCGACCAAGGGCGAGACGCTCGTGACTCTCGACGGCGAGGAGCGCCTCCTGAACGAAGATGATTTGATCATCTACGACGATGCCGGTCCGACGTCGATGTCGGGGACGATGGGAGGTTTGCGCAGTGAGGTCACTCCGTCCACCAGCCGTGTGTTGATGGAGGCAGCGTCTTGGGATCCTCCCACGATCATGCATATGTGGCGGAGATACGATCTTCGCTCCGAGGCCGCCACACGCTTCGAGCGGGGAGTCGACCCGAACCTCGCTGAGGTTGCCAACAGGCGAGCTTCGGCGATGGTTCGTGCTCTCGCCGGTGGCGAGATTCTCGAAGGAGCGGTAGACCAGGTCGCCATCGACTCGACACCGGTGGAGATCGAGCTAGCAGTGCATGACGTTGAGCGTCTGCTTGGCTCCGGTTTCACCGCACAGCATGTTTCCGAGATCCTGCAGCGCCTCGGCATGGAGGTCGACGGAGTGGATCCAATGAGGGTTGTCGTGCCCACATTTCGACCTGACGTCACTCGCAAAGCCGACCTCGTTGAAGAGATCGCCCGAATACATGGTTTCGACAAGTTCGAGGCGACCTTGCCCACAGGCCCCTCCGGGGGATTGACACGAGAACAGCGCAATATGCGCACCGTCCAAAGCTCACTATCAGGGATCGGCCTGGACCAAGCGATCAATCTCCCGTTTGTCAATCCTGAAGACCTCGAGAGTCTCGGGATGGAGACTGATGAACGAGGTCTACTCACCATCAAGAATCCGTTGCGTGACGAGGAAAGCAAATTGCGACCCACCATGTTGCCGGCGCTGCTCAACTCGCTTCGTTTCAATCGGTCACACGGAGCGGCAACGGTGGCTCTATTCGAAGTGGGCAGGGTGTTTTCTCCTGAAGTGTCAGGGTTCGACGACAGGTTGCCCGTGCAGACCGATCGTCTGGCCTGGGCGGCGACCGGGGCGACCGGGCTTCGCTTTCTCGACGGGTCCCACACTCAGTTCGATGGTGCCGTTTCGTTGGCCATTTGGCGGCGACTCTCCTCAGACCTGCGTCTTTCAGGTGTTGAGCCGAAACCGGCAGCGCCACCGGGATTTCACCCAAGGAAGACGGCCGCTCTCTGGCTGTCTGGTCGACTCATCGGACACGTCGGTGAGCTTGCCCCTGCGTCGGCCAGGGCATTCGATCTCGAGGATCGCGTTGCCATCGCCGAACTGGACCTCGAGCCTCTGCTCGCGGTGGTTGAGCCACATCAAGTAGAGGTGCCGTCTGTCTATCCGTTTGTCGACTTCGATCTTTCGTTTGTCATGGACAGCTCAGCGCCCGTGGGTGATGTACTCGATGTCACTCGTAGCGCTGGTGGTGACCTGGTTGAAGATCTGAGTGTTTTTGATGAGTTCAAAGGACTAGATGAGGGTAAGAAGGCTGTTGCCATCCACTATCGCCTGCGCGCCCCGGATCGAACTCTGACGAACGAGGAGGTTGCGCCGGTACGCCAAAAGATGATTTCCGCTGCTGAAAGCCTGGGCGCCACGTTGCGCGGAGCCTGATGCGGTCAACCGACGTTGTGGGGACATTGCTGGCCGGAGAGCCGGAATTGGCTGCTCCACGATTGTTGGGGAATTGCCTCGTCTCCGAAATAGACGACCGTCTGGTGCGTGTCCGCATCACTGAAGTGGAGGCCTACAAAGGCCCCGACGATCCCGCATCGCACGCCTTTCGTGGGAAGACGACTCGCAATGAGTCGATGTTTGATCGCCCAGGAACTCTCTACTGCTATCGCTCTTATGGCATTCACACGTGCGCCAACACCGCTGCCGGGCCAGTTGGGACCGGCTGGGGGATCCTGATACGCGGTGGCGAAGTCGTCGATGGGGCAGCCACAGCCGTTGAGAGACGTGGCCGACGAACAGATCTGACCGACGGTCCGGGCAAGCTGTGTCAGGCCCTTGGCATTGGCATCGAACACAACGGTCTTTACCTACTCGACCCCGATTCACCCATCCGTCTCGAGTCGGGACCCGGTCCGGATTATGTGATGGCGACGCCACGGATCGGGATCTCGAAGGCCAAGGAGCGACCGTGGCGTTTCGTCGCAGTTTCAGACGTCACCAGCCAGTGAGCTCCTCTGGGTTTACTCTGCCACCACGATGACGGCCTCCGATCTCGAATTGCTGCTTCGCCACACCGACAACGTGGTCCCCGAGGAGGATTTGGCTCGCAAGCTCGAGCTGAATAGACCCTTGCGGATCAAGCTTGGTCTCGACCCGACGGCTCCTGCGGTCACCTTGGGCTGGGCAGTGGTTCTCAGGAAGCTTCGCCAGTTCCAGGATTTGGGCCACACAGCCGTCTTGATCGTGGGTGATTTCACAGCTCAGGTTGGCGATCCCTCGGAAAGGGGAGCCCAGCGAAAACGTCTGACCTCAGAAGAGGTCAACGGCTACGCGGAGAATGTTCTAGGTCAGTTTGGAAAGATCCTGGATTCGGAACATCTCGAGATACGGCGCAATTCGGAGTGGTTGGCGAAGCTCGACATGTACGGACTTCTCGAGCTCACCAGCTCATCGACCGTCGCTCAAATGCTGGAGCGTTCTGACTTCGCCAATCGCTACGAAACCGGCACACCTATATCGGTGATGGAGTTTCTCTATCCGCTTCTTCAGGGCTACGACTCGGTTGCTGTCGAGGCCGATGTCGAACTGGGAGGCTCTGATCAATTGTGGAACCTGATGATGGGTCGGGTTGTCCAAGAACGTTATGGACAGGAGAGACAGGTCGCTCTCACCATGCCACTCTTGGTCGGGACCGACGGAGCCCAAAAGATGTCACAGTCTCTGGGCAACTACATCGGCGTGGAGGAAGACCCGGCCGAGATGTTCGGCAAGACGATGAGTATCCCGGACTCGGCCATGGCAGAATGGTTCGGGCTCGCAGCCGATTTCGATCCTGCCAGGGTTGATCAGCTGGAGGCGAGCATCGAATCGGGGGATTTTCATCCCAATGAGGCGAAACGTCTGCTTGCACGCTCAATCGTCGACATGTACTGGGGTCCCGAGGCCGGTACGGCGGCGGAAGCCGATTTCGACGAGGTCTTCAGACACGGCGGCGTTCCCGAGGACGTCGATCAGTACACCCTGCCTGCGGGGGACCCCGTGAATCTTCCCGCTCTGATCCGAGAGGTGTTCGGTCTGTCCGGGGCGGAGGGGAGACGTTTGTTGACCCAGGGCGCCGTGAGGCTCGATGGCGAACCGGTCAACTCATCTGACGTAGCCCGGGACCAACTGGCCGGGAGAACTCTCAAGGTCGGCAAACGTCGATTTGTCAACCTCATCGGTTGACTTGTTTAACGCTCCGGCATCTGTATCATTGCCCTTGCACGGGGCACAGGCCCCGGGCAAACCCACCATCCGGCGGGGCGCCGTTTCGCGTCTGGCCGGGACTTGTCTTCTGTACCGGGTCGGCGTACTATCGCCGGTCCGCCTGACACCGACATTTTAGGTGTGGGCTACTCGGGCTCTGCCCGAGAAGATGTCACCGACAAAGGTGATGAATGCTCCTTGACAACTGAACAATGTGCCAAAAGCCAGTAGTGCACTTCTCCCTCGAAGTGGGGGAGCAGTGCGACTATTAGTGGTTCTGTTCTGACGAGCAGAGCCACGTGTGCAATCAAGAGCTCGGGACCCTCACGGTCCCGGGACCCAATTGCAAACACTTCACTGACAGGATTTCTTCGGCTCTTCGGAGCTGAAGGATGAACGTACGTTGGAGAGTTTGATCCTGGCTCAGGATGAACGCTGGCGGTGCGCCTAATGCATGCAAGTCGAGCGACGCACATCCAGTCCGTAAGGACAGGGTATGACGGAGCGGCGAACGGGTGAGTAACACGTGAGCAACCTGCCCCACAGATCGGGATAGCCCAGGGAAACCTGGATTAATACCGGATATCCTCCTTGGACCGCATGGTCCTTTGAGGAAATGCCTTTGTGCTGTGGGATGGGCTCGCGACTTATCAGTTAGTTGGTGGGGTAACGGCCTACCAAGACAATGACGAGTAGCTGGTCTGAGAGGACGATCAGCCACACTGGGACTGAGACACGGCCCAGACTCCTACGGGAGGCAGCAGCAGGGAATCTTGCGCAATGGGCGAAAGCCTGACGCAGCGACACCGCGTGGGGGATGAAGGCCTTCGGGTTGTAAACCCCTTTTAGGAGGGAAGAAATTGACGGTACCTCCAGAAAAAGCACCGGCCAACTACGTGCCAGCAGCCGCGGTAATACGTAGGGTGCGAGCGTTATCCGGAATCATTGGGCGTAAAGAGCTCGTAGGCGGTTCAGCAAGTCGGCTGTGAAAGTTCGAGGCTCAACCTCGAAATTGCAGTCGATACTGCTGTGACTTGAATTCGGTAGAGGAGAATGGAATTCCCGGTGTAGCGGTGAAATGCGCAGATATCGGGAGGAACACCAGTAGCGAAGGCGGTTCTCTGGGCCGATATTGACGCTGAGGAGCGAAAGCGTGGGGAGCAAACAGGATTAGATACCCTGGTAGTCCACGCTGTAAACGTTGGATGCTAGGTGTGGCGGTCTACCAACGACTGCCGTGCCGAAGCTAACGCATTAAGCATCCCGCCTGGGGAGTACGGCCGCAAGGCTAAAACTCAAAGGAATTGACGGGTCCCCGCACAAGCGGCGGAGCATGCGGCTTAATTCGATGCAACCCGAAGAACCTTACCTGGGTTTGACATCACGG
>JBAVIK010000109.1:0-4088 GCA_049686815.1 Acidimicrobiia bacterium
GGGTAAGGAGGCCCAGGGTGAGACCGGCCGCCAGAACCGTTCGCCCGGAGTCGTTGGTTGCTCCGAAAACCGATCCGGAGGTCAGGGGTTCCAGTGCCCTGACGAGTATCGCCAAGCCCAACATGCCGTAAATGATCGACGGGACGCCAGCCAGATTGTTGATATTGGTTTGAATGAAGTCGTTGAACCGGCTTGGTCTCGCGAATTCTTCCAGATAGATAGCAGCGCCCACACCCACCGGCACGGCAAACAGCACCGTGATCACAACGAGCCACAGCGAGCCGAGGATGGCAGTCCTGATACCGGCGGTCTCCGGGGTGGCACTTGCGGGAGTCCTGACAAAGGTGGGGTTCAGCCAGGCACGCCACTGAAACTGCACTTGATCAAATGTGTAGTCGCCAAATCGCTGCGGTGCGTCGGCAAAGGCGGTCTCGACCTCGACCTCGAACGACTCCGGGTCGAGGATGGAAGGCAGCAACTGGTCGGTCGCAATGATGTCCGGCACCACGATCCGTTCGTTCACTAGTTGGAGTGCGCCCGCATGGTCACGTGGCGAGGAATCACAACCCGAAGGTGGCTCAGCAGACGAACAGACTTCCGCCCATTTGGCCTCACCCTCGAAGACAAGCCGGTCCTCGTAAAATCGTTGTTCTCGTTCAAGGCGACGACCGACGTTTCTTTCGATGCCGCCGGCCAGGACGCTGACCAGCTCGTCATAGCTGAGGTCGGCGAGGCCCACCGCGGCCGGGTCGTAGCCAAGGGAGGCCACTACCGCTTCGGGCTCTGTCTCATTGACGACTGCAACCAAACCGAACGAATCGTTGACGATTGTGTAGAGAAGTGCGGCCAAAGCCAGAACAGCGAGAGTCAACGACAACATGAATAGGCCAGCCCAGAGCCGGCCCCTTCGCGTTCTCTTCGAAAGTAGGCGCTGGTATTGATCGTCGTCGGGGAAATGCGTCTCCAGCGGTCTCAGTGGAGCTTGAACACTCATTCGTATTCCTGCCGATAGCGGCTGACGATTCGCCGGCTCAAATAGTTCAGACCGAGAGTCATGAAGAAGAGGGTCAGGCCGATGGCGAAGATCGAGTTGTAGTCGATCGTGTTGTAGCTCAAGTCCCCACTTGCGGTGATGGCAATGTATCCAGTCATGGTTTGACCCGACTCGAACGGGCTCAGGATGTAGCCAAAAAGAGAGTCCTGACCGAATATGAAGTTCCGTGGCGACGCTCCAGCCGCCAGAGTCACCACCATCGTCTCGCCGACCGCACGCGACATACCGATCACCACACCCGCCGCTATGCCGGAAAGGGCTGCTGGCACGACGATCTTCAGTGAAACTTCCAGCTTCGACGCGCCAAGCCCGTAGGCCGCCTGCCGCAATGAATCGGGCACTGCGGATAGAGCGTCCTCGGACAGAGAGCTGATGAGGGGGATGATGAGGATCCCGACCACGATCCCTGCCGAGAGAACATTGAAGAAACCGACCACATCATCTCCAAAGATGCTCCGAAGGATGGGGGTCATGAAGCTGATCGCAAAGAACCCGAACACGACCGTCGGGATCCCAACAAGTATCTCGAGAACAGGCTTGAAGAACCCGCGAACCCGTGCGCTCGCGTATTCAGACAGATAGATGGCTGAGCCAAGACCGATCGGGACGGCGACAAGTAGGGCTATCACAGTGATCAGCACAGTCCCCAGAATCAGGGGCCATATCCCAAAAGAGCCGGCCTGGGGTTGCCACACCGTCGTGGTGAAGAAGTCCCATACTGAAACCAAGGGGTCGGTGAAGAACAGCAGGGATTCCTTTCCCAGCTCCCACAGAATCCCGAGTGTTACTGCAATCGAGACGACACCGAACACCAAGAGCACCACGAGAATCAACCGCTCAAACGGACGACGGCGCCCGCTCAGCCGGCGTCGCCCGTCGCTGATCTTGGTCTTTGATTCAGTCACTTCTGATGTCTGATTGAGGTCTCCGTCACGTGGAGGTGGGCGGGCCCCAACGAAATCGGGACCCGCCCAGTCTTTTGCTCGATCTACTCCCAGCCGGCCGCTGCACTGATGTTGTCGGCTGCTTCCTGAAGGTCGACATCGGGAGCGGGGAAGTACCCGACCTCACCGATTACCGAATTGACGTTGTTTAGGTAGTAGGCAATGAACACGGCCACCTGGGGCTTCTCGGCAACGATCTCCTGTGCGGTGTACATGTACAGCGGCCGGGAGATCGGGTAGACGTTGGCATTGACGGAGTCAGCCCCTGGCGTCACATACCCTTCGCCTTCACCAGCATCGACGGCCACCGCAACCAGCGTGTCCGCATTCTGCTGGAAGTAGGCGAATCCGAAGTATCCGATCGCACAGGTGGTCGAAATGTCGCCTTCGGTGCAACCGTCCTCACCAACCCCCTGAACAGTGAGGTTGTCATCTTCCCCGACTATTTCAGCGCCAGATTCGAGTATTGGCGGTGTGCCATCAGTCTCCTGGACATCGGGCCAAATGGTCTCGAAGAAGAAGTCGAAGGTTCCCGAGTCGGCACCCGGCGAGAAGGTCTGAAGGGGGTGTGCGGGGAAATCGGGATTGACATCTGCCCAGGTGGAGCCTGCCGGCAAGGAGAACGCCGCTGCAAGCTCCTCGAAAGTCAGTTCGGTGGCAAACGTGTTTCCGGGACTGACGACAACTGACAAGGCGTCCGTGCCGACTCGGATTGGGATGATGGTGCGACCGATCGACTCACAGGCCACCACTTCCTCATCCTTGATCGGGCGGCTCGCATTCGATATGTCACTTGCGCCCTCGACACAGAAGCGCTCGAACCCGCCACCGGATCCAATCGAGTCAATGGCATAGCTGGGCCCACCTTCGTCCTCCCACTGCGCCAGAACTGCCGTCGATAGCGGGAAAACTGTCGACGAACCGGCGATTCCAATATCTCCAGACGGTGCATCGAGGGGATCGATGATCGGAAGCCCCCATTCCGAGGTATCGCCGCTCCCGTCGACCGCGGTCGTGTCGGAAGATGCAGCGGAGGTGATGCCGGTGCCGTCCGGGTCAGAAGTCCCACAGGCGGTCACAACCAGGGCGAAGACGGCCGTCGCCGCAGCTATCCGTGGCAGTTTCAATCTCATTCCTCTTCTTCTCCTCGAAGGTTGAGTCATTCAGGGGGTATCGAGTGCTCCCCAATCCTCGATCAAGGTATGGGGCTGGGTTAACCCGACGGCAAGGTGGGGGTTAACGGGAGATGAACTCTCGAAACTCGCCGAATGCGTCCCGCTTAACCTTCCCCGATGACTCCGATACCAGAGACCTACAAGACACCGCACGGACTCACCGACGACTTACGCGCTGCCCTGCTCGAGCGTTCATCGGTGACGCTCGGCACCACCAACCCCGACGGATCGCCGCACCTCACCGTGGTTCTGTTTTCTCTGGACGATGAGGGAAGGGTGCAGATCCCCACACCACGCACGACCCGAAAGATCAAGAACATTAGGGCAAACCCCCTGGTCAGCGCGCTAGGACTGCTCACCGACGGATGGGTGGCATGCACGGGAACCGCCCGCCTCGTAGACGGCAATGAAGCCGCTCAGATCAATCGGGGAGTCCGAGAACGTCTTTTCACCGAGGCTGGTCTGGCAACGATGGGCGTGTTTCTCGAGGCACACGAAGACGTGACGATCGAGATAGAACCGACCAAGTGGCTCTCCTATTCAACCGATCCGATCGATGGTTGGATCGAGGCGCAGGGCATCGATGCCAGCGCATTCGATGGTCCGTGGATGAGGAACCTCTCCGCCGAGCAGTAGTTGGGCAGTCTGGCTTCAGAGGTGGGCGGTGGCCCTCGTCAATGCCAGGTCCTGCAGGGCGACGTGGGCATCGACGTCGGTCGAAGATGGCACACGCTGCCACACCCCGTCGCGACCGAGCTCCCAGGCAAGATTGTCATCGGCGAGCACGACATCGAGGATCTCGTCGAGACGAAATTGCAGGTCCGGGTCAATCACCGGTGCGAGTGCCTCGACCCGGCGGTCGAGATTGCGCGGCATCATGTCAGCCGAGCCGATGTAGTACGTGCGATCGGTTCC
>JBAVIK010000110.1:0-5147 GCA_049686815.1 Acidimicrobiia bacterium
CTTTGAGCCAGTTTGCATAGATCAATCGACCTTGTGCGTGCCAGACCGGATCCCAACGTCGAGCCGCCGCGTTCTCGGGAAACTCCGGCGGGCTCGACGAGGATGCCCTGGCGGCCTCGACCAGTCGGCGATGCTCCTCGAGGACACCCCGAGCATCATTGTCGAAATAGTTGGCTGGCATGGGGGGATAGACCTCCCGATCGCCAGCTTGGTAGCGCAGCACTTCACGCTTGTACTCCTTGAGGAGGCTGATGTCGTCGTATTCGGGATGACCCTGGAAGAAGACGTAGCTGTATCCGTCGTCACTGGTTGCCATGTGAACACCGGCTTCGAGACCCGAAACGACAACGTTCACGCCCGCATCTTTCATCTGGTTGGCACTGAGGTCGAAGTGGTGAGAATGCGGTGCCTCGATAGGGGGCTCGATCCCGTCGAGGAGAGAATGATCACTGACCAACTCGTGCTGATAGACACCCCAACGCTTTTGCGGCAAACGTGTCCTCTTGGCGGTGCCCCAATGTTCGACCACGGCGTGGGTAGCCAAACAAGAGCAGAGGGTTGAGCCGACATCCTCCTCGGCCCAATCGATCAACCTGGTCAATTCCTCCCAGAATGGCTCATCTGAGAGCTCGAAATGGGTTGGGTTGGCACCTGTGATGATGAGCGCATCGACACCAACCTCCTCGATCTGAGGCTGCTTGGTGTAATACGAAGAGATGTACGACCTGGCCTCGCTGGAGCGGTGCTCCGATGCCAGCGTAAAGGGATGGACCTCAATGTTCGCCTCCGCCACGAAACCGGAAAGCAGACGGATGAACTGTCTGTCGGTCGCGGCGAGGGCAGCATCGGGCATCAGGTTGACCAACCCGATCCGGATCGTCGGCAGACCCGACGTCGGCCCAGCGACGTCCCGACCCTCCTGGGCAAGTCGGGCAAATGCGGGCAATGCGGAATGCGGGACTATCGGCATCTGGCACGCCCCACTCAGACGTTTTGGATCAAATGGTCGAGCACGGGATCAGATCTCTCGGACAACAGGGAATGGCCGGCTCCCTCGAAAATGATCGTTCGCTGGTTGACCAGGACTTCTTGGAGAGTCTCGGCTAGACGAGCGGGTGCCATTCGGTCTCTCTCGCCGAGAAGCAGCAGAGTGGGGCAGGTGATGACGCTCCCCCGCTCGATACCCATCGCATAGCCGTGGCAGGCGGTGAGATCGGTATGGATCGATTCGGGCGTTGCCTGTTCCCAGAGACGCATGGTGCCTCCGACCATCCATATGCCCGGGGTTGGGCTGCCACCGATCTGAGCTGCGCGGCTGTGACTCCAGTAGGTCAACATCTCGAGAGCCTCGTGATCGTGGTTCTCCGCGGCGCCCATCAACGGGTCACTCACGGCGAGGGGAACTGAAATGCTCACCAGCGTGAGCGACCGCACACGCTTCTGGTGCCGCGCCGCAACCTCCAGAGCAACCAGAGCTCCCATGCTGTGGCCGACAAGTGCAGTCTCGTCCACGCCAACAGAATCGAGGAATTCGACGACCCAATCGGCCATCTCCTCGATCGACTCGAGCAAGGGCCCCCCTGAAGCACCATGACCGGGGAGATCGACCGAGAGCACGTTGTAGTCATGGCGCGCGAAATACCTGACAGGTAGCACCCAGATGGTGTGGTCCTGGCCAACCCCGTGGATAAAGACGACGGTCGGCTTCTTCGGGTCATAGACGCGGTTGCCGGTGGCGGCGTACGCGTTCGCGCCTCGTACATCGATCTGCACGCTCACCCCTTTTGAGAGGCTCGCAGGGCGCGGCCGAGGTCATCGGAAAGGTCAGCGACACTTTCCAATCCAACCGAGATTCTCACAAGACCCTCTGAAATCCCGGCGGCCTCCAGGGCGGCGGTGTCCATCCGATGATGGGTGGTGCTGGCAGGATGGATCACCAGAGTCTTGGCATCGCCGACGTTGGCGAGGTGTGAGGCGATCTTCACTTCTTCGATGAAACGCTGACCCGCAGACCGGCCACCTTTCACTCCGAAACTGAAAATCGAGCCGGCTCCGTTCGGAAGCAGCTTCTGTGCCAACTCAAAGTCCGGATGTGACTCGAGCCCCGGATATCGCACCCATTCCACGGCAGGGTGTGATTCGAGAAAACGTGAGATGGCGATGGCGTTCTCGACGTGGCGGGCCATGCGAACGCTCAACGTCTCGATTCCCTGCAGGATGAGAAATGCCGTCATCGGTGCCATCGCCGCACCGAAGTCCCTGGCTCCCTCTTTGCGGGCCCTGGTGATGTAGGCGGCCGGTCCGAACTCCTCGACGAAGTCCAGGTCGTGGAATCCTTCGTACGGCTCGGTCATCGTTGGAAACTTGCCCGACGCCTCCCAATCGAAAGCGCCGCTGTCGACCAGGAGTCCACCTATGACCACTCCGTGGCCGCTGAGAAATTTCGTAGCCGAATGGACGATGATGTCCGCCCCCATCTCAAACGGCTTCGCCAGCACCGGCGTCGCGAATGTCGAGTCGATCATCAACGGAATCCCTTCGGAACCGGCCAACTCGGCGATCGCAGGGATGTTGAGCACATCGAGCCCCGGGTTCCCCAGTGTCTCTCCGAAGACCAGCCGGGTGTTCGGGCGTATGGCCGAAGCAAAGGCGGTGGGGTCTCTCGGGTCGACGAAGGTGGTCTCGATTCCGAAGCGGGGAAGGGTGTAGGCCATCAGGTTGTGGGTACCGCCATATATCGATTGAGAAGAGACGATGTGCGAGCCCGCCCCCATGAGGGTCGCAATCCCTAGATGGGTTGCGGCCTGTCCACTGGCGGTGGCGATTGCTCCGACGCCTCCTTCCAATGCGGCGATCCGCTCTTCGAGGACCGCATTGGTGGGGTTGGTGAGACGTGAGTAAACGTGACCTGCGCGTTCGATGTTGAAGAGTGATGCCGCCTGATCGGCGCTTTTGAAGACGTAGGACGCGGTTTGGTATATCGGTACTGCTCGAGCCCCGGTGTCTGTGTCCGGGTGTTGGCCGGCGTGCAGCACCAAGGTCTCCAGGTCATAGGGCTTTGGAGTTGCCATTCGACAACGGTAGAGCCACTGCCGGCCGGAGGGGAAAAGGCCGGGACATGGTTAGTGTCGCCCGTCGATGAGACCAGACGAACTACACCTCCTTATCGCACCCTCAGACCCCCGACTCAGTCCCGGAGGCCTGGCAACCGCCTTTGTTGTCTCTTCGCCGGATCTCGACGAAGACAGCTATGACCGCTCGATTTGGATTGCTGACCCCGAGCCACGGAAATTTACCTCAGGCCCTGGTGACACCAACCCGCGTTGGTCGCCGGACGGAGCAAACATTGCCTTCCTCCGGTCGGTCGACGCCGGTCCAGCTCAAGTTGCGGTGATACCTGTTCACGGTGGTGAAGCGAGGATTCTCACCGAATTTGAACATGGAGCCGAAGCAGTGGAGTGGTCACCCGATGGGAGCCAACTCGCCGTTGTGGGGGTGACGCCGACTGAGGATTGGACCGATATCGACGCCGACGAAAGGCTCCGTCGGCCGCGAAGAGTCACCAGAGTTCCTTATCGCTTCGACGCCAGGGGCTGGACACACGACCGAAGACGTCACATCTGGCTGGTCAACGTCGACCAGTCCGCCGAACCACGATGTCTGACGCCGGGGGATTTTGACGAGGAATCACCCGCTTGGTCACCCGACGGCGAACGAATTGCCTTCCTCACCGACCGCAACCCACTTCTCGGGTTAGCCAGCGGAAACGACTTCCTCGAGGTCGACGTCGCCTCGGGCGATGTCACAGTTTCGGAACGAAGGGGCTTTTGGGTCTCGGTGTCATATCGGCCCGATGGCACACTTCACGTCCTTGGCAATTTGAGCCCCCGGTATCCAGTTGACTCCCGTCTGTACAGACTCGAATCCGACAACTCGCTCACCGACCTCACCGGTCACCTCGATAGGAGTGTGGCCGCGGTGGCGAGTGGCCCGCCCAGAATTGAGTGGGTCGGCCTGACTGCGGTGACCGGTTATGAGGACTCGGGGAGGTTTGGTGTGATCTCGGTCGCAGAGGACTCGACCGTCGAGCACGTCATCGACGGTGATCGCGTCGTAACCGGATTTGACGTCATCGACGACGTGTTCGTGTTCACGGCGAGCCATTGGGAATCACCTGGACAGCTCTACGCGCTGGCCGAGGGCGCCGAAACCCAGCTCACATCGTTCCACTCAGGTGGGCCATGGACCGAACCTGAGCACTTTCAGGTCGAGTCAGACGGGCAGACAATCGACGTGTGGGTTCTCCTGCCTGACGGCGACGGGAAGGTTCCGTGGCTGCTCAACGTCCATGGTGGTCCGGCCGCACAATACGGTTTTGGGTTCTTCGACGAGTTCCAGGTGTACGCCGGGGCCGGTTTTGGCGTAGTCGGCTGTAATCCGAGAGGATCCTCAGGCAAGGGATCGGCCTTCCTCGAAGCGGTGAAGGGCGAAGCCTGGGGTGAAGTGGATCTGGCCGATATCCGAAAGGCGGTCACGGCATCTCTGGCCAAGTTCCCCAGGCTCGACTCTGAGCGCTCTGGCGTGATGGGTGGTTCGTACGGGGGCTTCATGACTGCCTGGATCGTCGCCCACGAGGACCGGTGGCAGTCGGCGGTGGTGGAGCGTGCGCTCACCAATTGGACGAGCTTCGCCGGAACATCAGACATCGGTGGCGTTTTCCCGGAGAACTACACCGGTGTCCGCTATCCGGATGGGTGGGACCTGTGGTGGAAGCTGTCCCCCATGTCGATAGTCGACAAGGTGACGACTCCAACACTGGTTCTCCACTCAGAGGAAGACTGGCGCGCACCAATCGAGCAGTCAGAGCAATATTTCATGGCTCTGCTGCGTAACGGCACGACAACCGAGTTCGTCCGGTTCCCGGGCGAAGGTCACGAGATGAGTCGCAGCGGGAAGCCCCAACATCGCAAGGAGCGATTCGAGGCCATCCTCGAATGGCACGACCGACACCTGCGTTAGCAACACGCCACTATGTGTGGGGGCTGAGACTCCGTCGGGTGATCTTCCAGGCCATGGCCAACAACTCGGCGAGAGTGCGCCGGTTTTCCTCTGTGGACGATTCTTCCGAATTGGCCACGGTATCGGCG
>JBAVIK010000111.1:0-5578 GCA_049686815.1 Acidimicrobiia bacterium
AACGCGAAGGAAGCCACCCCGGATACTTGCTCGGCGGTGCTCGACTCGAACGGTTTGAATCGTGGACACCGTCGACAGCAATCGGGCTGACCGACTCGGAACGGGGCTTTATTGAGCGGTCGATTGAGGCCCGCGATGCCCAGGTCGAAGCGGAGGCGGAACGCCGGCAGCGTGAAGTCTCGGTCCTCCGTCGGGCCTCAGTGAGAGTTTGGGCCTTTGCCACGGTTGCCATGGCGGGTGTGGTTGCGGTGACGCTCGTATTGCTTGGCGTGTTCGCACCCGCCGGCCAAAAGATCGGCGTTATCTATCTCGGCGCCGGTGACCAGGGTCAGAACGACCTGCTGGTCCTCGGTGTGGATGAGGCCGAACGACGATACGGCGTCGAGGCGGCCGTGATCGCACCTCTCGCAGACCCACACGAGGATCTAGCTCGGCTCTGCGAGTCCGACCACAAGCTGGTCCTGGTCGTGAGCAGCTTCTTCCTCCCGCTGGCCGATTCTGGGCCCGAGTGTGCCGATACGCTGATCGTGGGTATCGATTGGCCTCCTCCGGAGGCGATACCCCAGGTCGACCGGCCGAACGTCGTCCAGGCGGTGTTCGGGATCGAGGAAGGCTCGTTCCTGGCCGGCGCGGCAGCAGCTCTGGCATCACAAACGAAACACGTGGCCTTTGTCGGCGCGATGCCCATTGTCCCGGTGGAACGCGCCCGGGCCGCATTCACAGCGGGCGCTGCATCTATCGACCCCGGCATCACAGTCGAGTCGATCTACGTCGGTGAAACCGAAGCGTCAGGATTCTTCAATCCTGAACGTGGGAAAGCGGCGGCCCAGCAGGCAATCGAGGCGGGAGCGGACGTCGTTTTCAATGATGCGGCCGGCTCCGGTCCCGGGCTTTTGGAGGCGGTACGAGAAGCGTCTCAGTCCACCGGGCTGAAACACTGGTTCATCGGCTCGGAAGCCGACGACTACTTGGCCGCGTCAGAGATCGATCGCCAGTACGTTCTCACGTCGGTGGTCAAACGCACCGACAGGGTTCTCCTCGACGTGGTGGCCGACTACCTGGACGGCTCTCTCGAGCCAGGCCCGCGCTTCTACGGTCTTGCAACACACGGCATCGAATTGTCCGAGGGCGGCGGGTTTCTGGATGACTACCGTGACCGACTTGCCGAGCTCGAAGATGCCGTCATTTCGGGTCAGATCAACGTCCCCACGGTTCCGCTTCGTCCCGTGACACTCCCAACCCCTAGCGACGATTGAGGGAAATGTCGTCATTTTGTCCCAGGCAAATCATCGATGCCTAGGGGTTGCTAGCTTCGCTAAGCCCTTTGACCAACTCGGTCGGGGGAAGGTATGTGAATACCAAAGCCGACGGGAAGACTGGAGATGGCACAGGTAGCGCGACCAGGCACAACCGGGCTTCGAGGACGACGGTCCGGAAACGGGAGGCTTTCAATCGGGGTGCTGTTTCTTGCCGTGGTTGTCGCAGCATGCGGCGGTGGAGCAGCGGACGGCGACTCGCCAGCAACAACCGATGGAGTAGCCACCGGAACCGAATCCAACGGTACGACGGCTGATGCTCCTGCAACCACCCAGTCGGCGGAGAACAATGAGCAGGGCTCCGGCTCAGGCAATTCGGGAGATCTTCCAGTTCTCGAAGGCGGATCGGCCGCCATAACCATCGCCGGTGAGACTGTTGAGTTCGACTTCTTCGTGTGCTTCTATGGAGATGCGCTAGAGGAGTTCTTCGCCGAAGGGCTTTCGATGGGTGCGCTCGGTCAGAGCACAGACAGCGCAGGTACCGAGCACGTCTTAGCCGTGTCAAGTTTGGACGATTCGGTCGTGGGCACCAACTACACGGTCCTATACACCCGCACCGACTCTGATGGCACGGTGTTGCGCTGGCAGAGAGTCGGCGCCGACGGCGCCGAGATCAACGGGGACGAAGTGACCAGCCAGGGAGACTTCAGGAGGATCATCGGGAGTGAGCTCACCGACGAGACCGACCCCGGACAATTGAACGCCACCTGCAGTCCTAACAGCCTGGGGCGCTGACCGAGCCAGGGACGAACGCCGCCAGACTGACCCAGGCGACGTCGATACGCGGGAACCTCGCCCGCGCAAGGGAGGTCGTCTGCGCCAACACGAGCCATTTGCCGACCGCGTGGGGCCTCGCTCAATGTGGTCAGTTCTGAGGTGTCGTCGCGACCGAATGACCAGGTCACGCCCAGGGCTCAACGATTTTGCGTCACAACGATCATCAATCACCACCCGACAGAGCCTCGATCTCACCGGACGACAATTTCTCTCCACGACACCCAGGACGGAGACACCAGAGTCGTGACCCGGAGATAGCGAAACTCCCAGTCCCCTTCGATCTGAAGCCACTGAACATCGTCGGTAGATCCCTCGATAGTGGCCAGCTCCCGGCCCGGATCAGGGTGGTCGCCCCCATTGACCCGGTGCACGGTTCTCCCTGCCGGATATTGGTCCGTCAAGAGCCGAACACAAGTGACCCTGGTGGACGCCCCGAGGTCGATCTCGATCCATTGCTCCGCGTCGTCGGCGGATCCCCAATGGGTATCAGGGTCACCGTCGACGGCGTACTCGGCCGGAGAGTCCGGTGCCGCGGCTGAGGTGTCAACAGCGCGGCCCGCTGCCAAACTGACACTGTCCGGTGCGCACTCCGCTGCGTCGGGTGGAACCGAAGGTTCGGGACTCTCCGATTCCCCGCAAAGAGACTCGAGCACCGTTGCACAGAAGCGGATACCGCCCTCGATCATCGTCATCAGCACCTCGGTGTTGCCGAGCTCTTCCGGAGAGACTGTCAGGGGGTTCTGGTTGAGGACGATCAGGTCCGCATACTTGTCGACCACTATCGAACCCACCTCGTCTTCTCGCCCTAGTGCGTATGCGGAACCGACAGTCATCGCGTGGAGAGCCTCTTCGACGGTGATATTCCCTGAGGTCATGTCAGGCGTGGGCTCACACACGCCGTTCTCACCTGACTGTCGTCTGGTGACGAATCCCACGAGGTGCCCTCCCAGCCGCTCCTGGAAGATCGGGAAATCGCCGTGCCAGGCGAATGCCGTCTCCGGGTTGTTGTCGATCAGTGCCCGCCACGGCCACTCCCAGGAGATGAACTCATCGGGAGTCCGGAAGGCGAATGAGTTGTTGTTCTCAGTGAACAAACAGGTCTGATAGGCGCCGAATATCACGGCGACGGCACCGGAGTCCTGGTAGGCGCGGTATAGGTCGGTGCTGACTACCGCGTTGTGCTCGATTCGGTGCCGCAGCGGGTTCCCCGGCTCCGCCACCGCTGCCATGGCCTCGTTGACAGTGGCAATGGCGCGATCGCCAAGAGCATGGATCGCCACCTGGAACCCGGCGTCCTGGACCTCTTCCATGATCGACTCCATCTCGGGTACGTCGTAGTAGAGGTCGCCACTCGAACCGTTCGAGTAGGTGTAGGAGACTGCGGGGACATTGCATGAACCGCCATCAGAGAACACTTTGATGCCTCCAATACGGAGCATCTCGCCGGGCACTCTGGTCATTGGGTACGCCTTCCACCAGTCACCCTGCTCCAGGCCACAGCCGTCGTTGTACATGAGATAGGCCGAGACGCGAACCGCCAACTGACCCTGTTCCTCGTACCCCATGAGTGACGTCAACAGGTCTTCGCTGGTCGCCAACTCGCCCAGCGTGGTGATGCCCCGAGGCAGAATTTCGGTGTCCTGGATCTCGATTCCCACACCAGAGTTCACACCCTCGGCGAAGAAATGGCTGTGTGCATCGACCAACCCCGGCATCAGGGTTCGGCCCTCCAGATCGATGACCTGTGTTCGGGGCCCCACGTACCTGTCCACCAAAGCCCGGCCACCGACGGCAACGATGCGGTTTCCATCGATCGCCACAGCCTCCGCCCCGGGCTCGTCTGGGTCCATGGTGATCACAGTGCCACCGACGAAGACCACGGTTGCCGGAGATGGCTCGAGCGAGGGTGCCTCCGGAGTCTCCGGCGCCGACGTCTCTGACGTGGTGGTCGATTCCGCACCGGTTGTTGTCCCGGAGAGCTCTGGTGAGACGGTTGGTTCGCCGCTGCAGGCAAAGACAAGAAGTGTCAATGACAAGAACAGGGCGAGCATGCTCCGCATAAGTCGTCTCCCACCGAGGTGTCTGAGCACAACCTAGGTGGAAGCTGGGGGCAAGATCGAGAAGAAGGATGATCGCACTCCCAGCTGATCCGGGTAGGGCGGTGAGACTGCCCACTGCGGTGTCCGCCCGCACCCTCCGCGGTCGAACCTCCCTTTTAGACTTTCTTCATGAAAACCATGGTCGTTGCGCTGGCCATAATCCTGACCGCCTGTTCACAACTCGACCCTCTCAGCGAAGAGCTCCGCGAGAAGATCCAGGTGGAGAGTGTTGATCTTCCAGGCTTGCTTTGGGAGCCACTGATGCCAGGCCTCGACACTGGCAAACCGGTGACCCTCGACGGGACGCTAACGATCCCACCAACGGATCGACCGGTGCCTGCAGTCATCATCACCCACGGATGTGGGGGGATGGGTGGCGCGGAACGAGGATGGGTCGACGATCTCGTCGATGCGGGCTACGCGGTACTGCTGCTCGACAGCTTTACGGGCCGGCGAATCGTGACGGCGTGTTCGGGCACGCGGACCATAAACGTGTCGAGCATCGTCGTCGACGTCTACCGGGCGGCCGACGCCCTGGCTGAGAACCCATACATCGACAGTTCGCGAATCGCAGTCATGGGGTTGTCCTTCGGTGGCCGAGCTGCGATCTGGTCGGCGATGGACCGGTTTCGGGAAGCATATGAAGGACGCGAATTGACGGCGCACATCGCCTTCTATCCCTCGACGTGTTTCATCGAACTGAACGACGAGGATCAGGTGTCGGACGCACCGATTCGGATCTTTCACGGCACAGCAGACGACTACACCCCCATTGGTCAGTGTCAGGATTATGTCGATCGCATGAGAATCGCCGGGCGAGACGTCGCACTATTCGCATACGAGGCAGCCCAACACTCCTTCGATAATGAGACGTCGGCGGGGGCAGGCGGCCTCATCCATCTCAATAACCCGAGCCCACGCAACTGCAGCTTCGTCGAGATCGACGGGCGAATAATCGATCCGGACACCAACGACATCGCCGGAGTCGGGTCGCCATGTGTCGAGATGGGCGTGACCGTCGGGTTCAACGCCAATGCTCACCAGGCCTCGAAGGTCGACCTGCTGGCCTTCCTCGGTGAAGTGTTCACCCAGAACCAGACTCGCTGAGGTCAGCTGGCTTCGACACGGTTAGTCCATGAATACGACGACCTTCTCGGGACGTCCATCCGGCCCGAGAACACCTAAGTCGACACCGGTCATCATCGGCTCCGCCCAGCGAATCGATTGCAGGAATTGCGCAATAGGGTTGGGCGCATGACACGTCTTGGCTACCAGATCCCCAACTTCACATATCCCGACATCCCCGACACCGATCTCTTCGACACCGTCGCCCGGCAGGCGAAAGACGCCGAAGCGTCGGGGTTCGACACGGTGCTGGTAATGGAC
>JBAVIK010000112.1:0-3236 GCA_049686815.1 Acidimicrobiia bacterium
AGCGACATCCACGATCTTTCTGGACGACTTCCCATCGTTTTGGCCGGACGGGCGGATCTACACAACCGGGTAGACGCCGAGGTCGTCACTCGATTTCCTCGATCAAGCGGCCCTCCCGAATCCGGTGCATCCGACCCGACCGCGATGGTGTTGGCCCCACCAGGATCGGACAGGACACGCCGTACAGATGACGGCCGACGAGCGAACCGACCATCAGGATCGGATCGATCTCATTGAGCACGAACCCCGCCGGGGCCGTGCCTTTCGCCATCGTCTCGGCAAGCACAGCGGACGCTGAACTCGATCCTCTTCCATGGGGCATAGCCACGATCTGACCTGCCAGCGACATTCCGACTTGAGGATGATTCACATCGATGACCCAACCGGTTTGTGGATCGACCCCACCCCAGAACGACAGTGGCTCATCGAGCACCAGGAGCGGACCGCTCGCTTCGCCGCCAACAACCATTTGATAGTCAATCATCACGCGAACGGCCCCGTGCTGACAACTCGACCGGTTTCCGCCGATTCGACGCAGTCCCGCAAGCTCCCGAATGCAACCTGCACGCCGAGATTGCCCGGTGCGTAAAAGGCCGCCTTTCCGCTATTGGTCATCACAACACCGTCGACATCACCGATGATCGGTGTGATGTACGCGCACGTGTCGGTGACGATTGTGGCTCCGAACTCCTCGATTCTGTCGGTGAGACCAAGCTTGACAATTTCGGTAAGAACCTCCCTGCCGGTGTTGACGTAGAACGGAACCTTCGTCCGGCGGTGGCCGATCATCTCATGCAGGGCCAGGAATTCGCTTAGCGAAAAGTGTGGTGTGCCCACAGTCACAGCACCAAGGGTCCCCGCCGATTGGTTGAAGACGTCAAACGCCTCAGCAAGCTCTGAGGCTCCCACCGCCACACGCCGGTCGGGATTGATCCCCTGGGTGGCATCCTCGAGCGTGGCCGACTCCGGTGTGACACCTACAGCGTGGAACATTGCCACAGCACCGGTTGACGCCGCGGCGGCTCCAAGTGCCTTCAACCGGTCTTCGCTTGCTCGCGCGTCGAGACCAACTATCGCCACCACCCGGTTTCCTGCCCATTTCCCGATTGCACCGCCGATCAGCGGGTAGGTCAGCTCTTCGTCGAGCAGTCCATCGTCGAAATTGAGATCGACGACCATCCGGGCCCTTCGTCCGTCCGTTGTGTGAAGCCCTACATTTGGAGCACGGCCCGTCAAGGCACAGCAAATGTCCATGAAGTCTCCGTACCGTTCGGTGCGCGCCCCGAGCACGGAGTTGGCGAAGACAATGGCATTGGACTCCCCCCAGGCGATTTGATCTCCGAGTCCGGGCCGGTGTGCGAGTTGGTAGGGGCTGCACGTCCATGTCGGCTGACAGCCCATCGAAACGTAAGCGTCCATTTGTATCTTGCTCGCAGACGCCGACTCCGCAGAACCCCTGTACAGCTCTGGGTGGAGCAGATCAAGCGAGGAGACATTGAGGGTGGTTGGAACCGCAACCCTCGAACCCCCATCGGCGAGCTCCCTTGCGAAATCGACACCCGCCCTTCCGTGATAGAGACATCCGTCGATGTGAGCAGAGGTGATGTCGATCAGATCGTGACCACCTTGGGCGGTGCCGACTTCCACCAGCAGACGCATCGCAAGCTCCACACCTGACCCCAGGTCTCCATTGAGCATGGCTTGGTCGCGCTCACTCAGATTCATACACGCAAGGTAGCCCGGGTCTCCTCTGACGAGTCCTCACCCGCTTAGCGGGCGTTCACCTGAAGGCAATGCGGTAAGGAGCAATTCTGTCTTGACTAATTACGGTCCTTGAGATATTCTGTAACAAGCAATAGGCCCTTCACTTGTTACGGCAGGAAAGCACGATGCAAAGCAGAAACGAATTCGACAGCCTCTACGACCAGCTCGCCACGGCCTGGGATTCACATCAGAATCTCAAGCTGAGCAACGCACCAGTGGCAGCTCTCGCGGACTCATCGGCACGTCTATTTCGTGCCCAGATGGCGATGTGGGACTGGCACAACAACAACGGCATGAAGGTCAGCTGATGTTTGCTCCCTACTGCCAACGTCACGGCTCTCGGGTGCTTCTGTCGACTGAAAGCATCACCGCCCTCGTTCCAACTGACCACGGGATACTCACATATTTCACTTGCTCCTGTGGCACAAGCGGTGTTTGGGAGCCGGGAAAGCATCCAGAGACCCACGTCCTCGCCACCTAACCCACATCGCCTTCGGCTCCGCGGTTCGGCGGTCTCCGCTGACTAGGTTCTACGCCTTGCAACAGAGGAGCGCAATTGATACAGGTCGACACCGGAACACCTGAAAACGTGATTGTGGCCACCGCCTCGGGCAGGGTCACTGCGGAGGACTATGAACACACCCTGATGCCCGCAGTTGACAGGGCGACCTCAGGCGGCGAGAAGGCGCGTTTCCTCTACATCCTCGGATCCGATTTCGAAGGCTATGAGTCTGCCGCGGCCGGCGACGACGCCAAGCTGGGGATGCATCACTGGGCAGACTTTCAACGGATCGCCGTCGTCACCGACCACGAGACCTACCGTGTATTCACCAGGGTCTTCGGCTTCGTGATGCCAGGGAAAGTGAAGACCTTCACTGTGGCAGAGACCGACAAAGCAAGGGAATGGATCGTCGCAGACGACTGACACCAAACCCGATAGCCGAGCCGATGACAACCCCGAGCAGTGCTCCAAAGAGAGCCGTGATGATGGCCTCTCTTCGAATCATCCATTCCATCTGACTACCGGCCGTGCCCACGGCACGGAACAGGCCGATTTCATGGTTCGCTCCACGATTGAGCCTGTGAAGGAGGGCGTTGAGCCGGTGACGGGCCCGACTCGGGTGGTACCTTCCACAAGGATCATGGCTTCAGCTGCAATCGCAACGAGATAATGGATCACCTCCTGTGAATTCAGCAGTGGAACCACAGCCCCGAGCCATGCGAACTCGGCTGACTTATTTCGTGTCCACCGAGTCACAGCCGCGTGCTCGACGCGCCGCTGATGTGGTCACCGTGGTCATCGGGGTTTTGCTGACGTTGTGGGGCATCGTTGGGATCACCGTCCAACCTCCATGGGAACAGGCTCTGGCTGACGCGGTCAGTGCATTTCCCGGTTGGGCTCAGTCGATTTTCTCGATCACTTACCTTTTCGGTCTCATATATGGCCTCGTGATCTTGATCGCGGTCATCGC
>JBAVIK010000113.1:0-6064 GCA_049686815.1 Acidimicrobiia bacterium
GTGGCGGCGACATCACATGTGCCTGGATTGGTGCTTGTATCGCGAGGTGGACATGCCAGCGTCACCATCAGGCGCCGAAAGGCGAGCCATTTGGTGAGAAGCTACCTGCAGTCGGTGAGCCGGCTCCTGTGGCCTCTTTACTTGTTTGTCCTCATCTGGATCGTCCTCCCCGTCTACGCCACCGTCATCGCCGGGCTGCTTCCGTTGAGCGACGCCGACATAGACCGGTTCCTCAGAGTGGTCATCGTGATGGTGCCCGTGCTCGCCTGGTGGTCAGGATTCCGTGGCGGCCCCCTCTTGCTGTCCGAAGCACAAGTGCTGTTGGGTTTGTCGGGCAAGAGTGGCCTGCCGGCGCGCATCGCTGTCGTGCGTCAGGCCCTCTTCGTCGGTGGTTTCGTCGGAATGGGAGTGGCATGGCTGACGGCCATGGCCGCAGGAGGCAGCCCCGATTTGGCGATCTCGGCGGAGCGAACCCTCGTAGGTCTCGAAATAGGGGTGTGCGTAGTGACTCTGGCGTTGCTCTGGAACGTCGACGGGCGTCGCTGGCTAGATCGGAGTGCGGCTCTCGGTCTCTCAGGTCTCATCGTCGCGCTGGCCCTGTATTCCAATACTGTCGAATCGATGATGGGGTCGCTGGGTCTGGTGGCACTCGCCGCCCTGGTGTTGGCTGCCCTTCGGGCGCCCGACGTCCGACTCGACCGTCTGTGGGAGCGTTCACTGGTCCTCGCCGAACTTCAGTACGGAGCCGCATTGCTCGACTTCCGCTCGGCGCTTGCCTCCCTTCGGTCGAGCCGTGATGGCCCACGTGTCCCGCGAGGCGGGTCGGGTCGGAGACGTCTCCCCCTTTGGTTGTGGAGACCAACCCGCTCTCTAGCCGGGTCGCCGGCACTTGTCCTGGTGAGGTTGGCGGCGACGATCGGAGGTGTCGCCCTTTTCCTGGTGGTCCTGAAGGACACGACGGCACGACTGGCCTCAGTCGCCGGGGTGCTCGCCATCGGCGCCGTCGACCTGACCACACCCCTCGCTTCGATCGTCAGCAAGCCTCTCCTGTTCCGGTCGACTCGAATCCCCTCCCGGGTCACCCTCCTCGCCGAGGCTCTCATCGGCATCATCGCAACCCTGGTGGCCGGGCTCCTGGGATGGTTGATCATCTCGGGTTTGCCCGGCGAGTCGCATGCTCCTGAAGTGATCGCCGTGGCGCTGGCGGCGGGCGCCGCCTCGGCGATTCAGGCAAGACTTGGCAGCCCCGACATCGGTGCGATAGTCGAGCGATACGGGCCCCAGCGGGTTCCGACGGCACTGGCGACCAGGGCGGCCGCCCCGGTCATCGCCCTGCTGCTGACCGTCAGCGGCGTCATTTCACTCACAAAGCACTGGAGTCCGGTCCTGGCAGTGATCCTCGCCGGAGGCTGGGCCATCATCATCACCCAGATCACCAGACCGGAGCCCGACGTATGAACATGCTCATCGAAGCCAAAGACGTCACCGTCCGCTATGGCAAGGACACGGTTCTCGACATCCGCCGGCTCCAACTTCGCGGCCCGGGACTGGTCGTCGTCACCGGGCCCAATGGTGCGGGCAAAAGCACATTGCTGCGTTTGTGCGCCGGGCTCCAGCGGCCCAAGGACGGCGTGGTCGAAGTGAACGGTGTGAAGGCCCATCGCCGCCGCGCCCGTCTCAACTCCGTTTACAGCCCCGACCATCCCGTGCTGTTCGACGATCTCACCATCGCCGACAACATCACCTATGCCCACGAGGCGACCGGATCAGACGAACCGACGAAAATCTCACGAGACTTGCTCGCCGCATTCGGCCTCGAACGCCTGCTCAAGCGTTACCCGGCACAACTGAGCAGAGGTCAACGACAGGCCGCCTCTTTGGTCGTCGCCGCAGCTCGTCCAGTCGACATAATGCTCTTCGACGAGCCGACCCTCTCCCTCGACCAGGAGAATCGCACGCATCTCTCCGATGTGCTCGCCTCCCACAAACGCGACCATCTTCTGATGGTGGCCACCCATGACGAAGGACTCACCAAGGCCGCTAAACGCCGTCTCAGGCTGGCCGACGGCCGGCTCGCCTGAGCGTAGACCCAGCCCCGATCCACTCTGGTCGACGACACCGGGTTGGGTCACGTAACCATGGCTTGGGTGTCAGAGCCTCGACCCCGTTCAACGGGAAGAAGTCACCCAGCTCCTCAGTGAATCAGCTCACTACGGATGTCCGGCTCGTCGCTCTAGTCGGAGACCTCTGAGATGTCGCCCGTGATCTGAAAACCCCAGCCGTAGCCGTCGGCGACCCCCGACGGCCCCTGTTCGAGAATGAGGAGTGCGTCGAGTATCGCCTGTCCCGCGTCGAGGTCCAGGGGCCCACCGAGGTTGACTCCCACGACGTGGGATCCCTCACAGTCCGGATATGACTCGCAGAAGAACAGTCTGAAGACGTTGACTTCGGTGTACGAGGACCCGTCAGTTCCAATGGTCGCAACGTCGAAAAGCGTCGGGTTGATACGTATCACGGCACCCACCGAGGACTGATTGGGCGGATTCGACGCCGGATCCCCCTGGTATTGAGTGACTTCGACTTCGCCCACTACGGCGAGGTCTCGATCCGTCGTGAGGGTCTGTTTCGCCTTCTCGGCATAGTCCTCAGCGTCATCCAGTTTCGAGATCGTCGCGATGACGTCGTTGGGGACGAAGAGAAGGTGGAAGAAGGCATCAAAGCCACCTGCGGCCGTATAGGACGATGCCTCGCCCCCTATCAGAGCAAATCGACCGATCTCGACAAGATCGACTTGTGGAGTGTCAGGTTCCGCCGCCGGTTCCTCTGCGGTTTGATCCTCTTGAGTCTCCTCGGCCGCTGAGCCGTCGGATTGTTGTTGCGGCTGTTCCTCATCCGACGCGTTCGACTCGGCCACCTGACCTGTTGAGCCGGACAATGATGTTGCGGTGGCGGTGTCGTCCGGCCCACCCCCGAATAGGGCCAGACCACCAATGAGCAGAGCCGCGACCACGGCGGGTGTCCCCCACTTCACCCAGGCGGGCACACCCGCAGAATCTGCGGTCTCGGCCTCGACGCCGGCGTCAGAGATTTCGTTCGGAGAGCCGGCGTCCCGAATTCCCTCATGGTCCTCAGGGCCGAGTTCTGAATCGGGTGCTTCGATCGAACCGCTCAACGACGAATCTTCGGTGACGGCGAGCGTGGGTACGTCTCCCTCATCGTCGGCCGAATCGTTGACGTTCGAGACCGGATGTCCTTCGGAGTCTTCCATGTAGGAATCGGAAGGCACGACCAGACCGAACGTGCCGACAGGCTCGGGATCCCAAACGTCAGTTTCGGACTCGGTCCCGCGTTGCAAACCTCCCGACCCGTCGGATAGGGGCAGCAGAGCCTGTCGGACTGCCTCGCTCGGTGTCGACGCCGAACGCGCCAGCGTCTCGTCGATGAACTCGGGATCGTCGAGATACTCGTGGGCGGGTCGGCCGGCCCGGTATTCATCGATCTGCTCGGCGGTCGGTCCGGACGCGGCGGTCTCGAACAAGCGACCCTTGCCGATATCGACCTGTCTGGCATAAGACTTCCAGACATGGTGCATATCACCCGAAGAGTCCTCGAGTGTGTGTTGATACACCTCGAGACGCAGGAGAGAAGTCGCCGTGTCCTCGGTATCGCCGCGTCTGGGCAGAAGGCGACCCGACTCTCCAACCCGGACCGTCAATGTGAAACGATCCCCGGGGGCCGATTCGTTGGGCTCGATCTCGATCTCGGAGATGCCGACGATTTGTAGACCTGCGTCCTCAGCGCCTGAATAGATCTCTTGCAGGATCGAACTCTGCTCTTCATCCATGTCGCCGCCTCGCGGTCGTGTAATACGGACCAGCACAGGGCCGGCCGAACTCCGAACCTACCCGACGAAGCCTTGGACTTCAGCAAAGCGCATGTGGCGCGCCTCAAAGGGGCGCCACGGTCAACCTGCGACTGACCGCAACCCCTCTCCCTCTGCAGCGCGCGGAAAGCCGTGAAACGCCATGTGTGCGGAGTTTGGAGTTCTCGATGAACCGATCCGATTACGGTGCTGACGGGAATAGTCGGCGCCAGGTGTCGTTGCTCAATCCATGAGCCAATACAGCAGGTCACTCGACCAAAGCGGTGTTATCGACATCACGACCACCGGGGCCACCAGCGGGATAGAGCGTCGCATCGAGATCAACTTCGTTCAGATCGACGGTCGCCACTTCATCACCGGGAAGCCGGGCCGCAAACGTGACTGGCTGGCCAACCTCAAAGCGAATCCGCATTTCACGGTTCATCTCAAAGGGACCACGCCGACCGACATCCCCGTACAGGCAAGGCTGATTACGGATCTAGACGAACGAACCGACGTCCTCTACAAAATTCTCACCGAGGCATGGGGAAATGAGGAGGCCAAGACGGAGCACATACTCCCAGAGTGGGTTGAGAAGTCTCCTCTGATCGAGTTCGCGCCGGTCTAAATCTCCAAACGGCGTGCCATGACGAGAGGGGTCGCCGCCCGTGGCCATTTCCGATCGCCTTCGAGGCAACGGAGCCGACCTCGATCATCCCAGCGAGGTAGCGGTGACGCTCAATCGAGTCACACAGCCCCGAATTCGTTCAGCCGAAACACCCTCCAAGCAAAAGCCCTCGGAATATGTTTTGACTGCGAAATCGGCCGCCCGCCGCCACGTGACACCCGCCAGCGGATAGGGTCCGTCCATGGAGAGGAAGTGTGTCTCATGCGGGGCCGACCCCGGTTCAGGGTCGTTTTGCCAGCACTGCGGAACCCGTCAACCCGACGCTGACTCTTCTCCGGCTCCCGACCCGACACCACCCGCTCCGCCGCCGGCTCCAACTCCCCCACCCGTCCAGCCGGTACAGGCGCCACCAAAGCGACGTGGGCTCCGCATGGGCTGTCTGATCCTCGGAATCATCGTTGTCGGGGCGCTGGGAGTGGGCGCGTACCTCGCGTGGAACTTTATCAACGAAGAGGTACTCCCCGGTCTCGAAGACGCAACGGATGTCTTCAGTCCAGTATCGGAGAGTCCCCCCGGTCCCTGCTTCGACATCGAGGAAGACGGAGGCGTTCTCACCGGTTTCGAGGAGGTGTCCTGCGATGGACCACGTCAAGCTGAAGTGTCATTTGCTGCCCTGTTCGAGGACGGACCGTTCCCCGGAGACCAACACTTCGTCGACACCGCCACCACCACGTGCCGGACAGCGTTTGAGAACTACGTGGGGATATCTCCTGAACAGTCCGCATACGATGTGGAATGGATGGTGCCGACCGAGGATCTGTGGGCAAGCGGAGTGCGCAACGGGATTTGCCTGGTGGTCGCCGACGACGGCTCGGTCCTGACCGGGACAGTCAAGGGGTCGAACAGATGACAACAGTGGAACGCCGAACCAGACGAAACATCCCGACCAACAACGCAGAAACGGAACGAGTCACCACAAGACGGTTCCACTGGCGTGGACTGATCCTCAGCCTGCTTCTCGTCATCAGCCCGGTCGCTGCCGCCTGCACGCCGGCCGAGATCGAAGCCTCGATCCAATCAATTTCGGTCAGCTTTGAACAGGGAGGTGCCGAGAGCGGTCTGGCCCGGGCCATATTCGTCGTCAATAACGCCATCCCCATCATCAACATGAGACTCAGCGGCGCTTTCGGGCCCTAACCCCATATACGTCGCCACCCGCCACTGCTCGCAACACCGGACAGGCCCGGACCATCACCGCGAATCCTGAATTCTGATCGAGTATCTTGCCGACCTGCCAGCACCAGTATTGAGACCAACAATGACAAGACATCTGAGACTGCTCGCCATCGTTTTAGGGATGGTTCTGATCGCAGCGGCCTGTGGAGGCGATGACAGTTCGAAACGATCAGTCGGGAGACTCGAATAGTCAAGCCGGACAGGACGACGGATCAAACGCCTCTGACGGTGATGGTCAGGGCTCCGACGACAGCGCTGGACAGGAGGGCTCAGACGAAGGCACGTCGGGCGGCGAAGGCGAGAGCGGACCACCCGACCTCGACCCCAGCGACATGTCG
>JBAVIK010000114.1:0-9151 GCA_049686815.1 Acidimicrobiia bacterium
GTCTGCGGCGGCTGCGTTCCTGGCGTTCACACCTCACAGAACACTCGTCTCGAATGGGCGGAAGCGGCTCAAGTTCGCTCTGTGGATAGCTGTCATCCCGGCTGCTGCCGCCGGCTTCATCTCAATCCTCTTCTTCCTTCCGGACAGTGAAAGCATGGTCATCAGATCTTTGCCACTCACGGCTTTGATGTACCTGGCGACACTGGCCGCCGCTCCCGGGACGACAACCGTCCAGGGTCCGGAAGACGAGCGAACCACCCCCTGGCCCTGGGGTCTGGCCGCGACCCTCGTGGTGATTCTGGTGTTCTATCTCGGGGTCCTTCAGGGTGGGGTCAATCTCGACCCGCGTCTGTGGGGTTAGACCAAAAGTCAGCTTCGGTTATCACCGTTAGTGACGGTGTGTCCGCAGGTATCCGGGAGGACGACTCCGGTGATGCGCTGGAGAAGATCCTCCTGGAACACGGTTTCGACGTCTCACGTGTGCTGGTAGCGGACGAAGTCGATCAGATTGCGAAAGCAATACGAGCCTGTGCGGCCAGGACCGCGTTGGTCCTAACCACCGGGGGAACAGGGTTCGGCCCCAGAGATGTGACGCCTGAGGCAACCGCAGCGGTCCTCGATCGCGATGCACCTGGTCTGGTGCACACCATGTTGGCGGTCGGTCTTCAATCGACGCCTATGGCCGCATTGAGCCGGGCTCGCGCAGGCGAGGTAGGCCGGTCCCTGGTGGTGAACCTCCCCGGTTCACCTCGAGGTGCCACTGAGAGCCTCCAGGCGATCATCGAGGTGGTTCCTCACGCGATACAACTGCTTTCGGGTGACACCGCGCACCACTGACGAGCCGGTCATGCGATTGAAGTAGTTCGCTGCATTTCGCTACCGTTCAGCAACCTCATCGGTCGTGGAGGACCATGAAGATCTCACAAGAGTTTGTCGTAGCGCGTCCCTCCGGAGTGGTTTGGGACTTCTTCCAAGATGTCCCCTCTGTGGCTCAGTGCCTGCCCGGCGCCGAGTTGGCCGGCATGGACGACAGCGGTGCCTATCAAGGAAGTCTGTCGGCGAAGCTCGGGCCAATGACTGCGACCTTCGAGGGCTCAGCCTCCGTGTCGGCGGACGCAGCGAGCAAGACCGCCTCGATCGAAGGCAAAGGGGTCGACAAACGTGGCGGGTCTCGCGGCCAGGTGAAGGTGGAGTACGCGGTGATCGACGATCCCGAAGGCTCCAAAGTCACGGTCGATGCCGACGTCACCCTGTCGGGACCAGCTGCCCAATTTGGCAGAACAGGTCTCGTCAACGAGATGTCGAAACGACTCATCAACGACTTTGTCGCCTGCCTCGAGGCCAAACTCGCAGCCGAGACCGAAGAAGAAGCAGAAGCCGTGAAGGCCACCGAAGTCAAGGGGGTTTCCCTCTTCTTTTCTGCACTCTGGGCATGGATCAAAGGGATCTTCGGCGGTTCGAATTGAAGAAGGCTCTTGTCGGTTTGGTCGTCTTCACCGCGCTCGCCCTCGGTGCATGCAGTTCGGACTCGGGTGGCGGTGGACCCATCGAAGGACAGGACGTCACGGTGGAGATGTTCGACAACCGCTACCAGTACACCGAGATCCGAATTCCGGTCGGGGGGTCAGTCACCTGGTTGGGTGCGGGTGCCAACGCTCACAATGCGGTCGACTCCGACAAGAAATGGAGCACCGAAACGGTATTTGGCAGTCTCGAGCAGTTCGACGGTGACACGGCGGTTCTGACCTACTCCGAGCCCGGTGAATACACCTTCTATTGCACGTTCCACGGCAACGCAGAGGGAGCCGGCATGGCCGGCAAGTTGATCGTCGGCGGCGGGTAGGTGCCCCGAAAGCTCCCGCTTCTCGTAGGAATGGTCGCCATTTCGTTGGCGGCATGTGCCGGGCCGCCTCAGGGACAGGCGTCACCCGCAGCGACCGGTGACCCTGTCAATGACTCGCCAAGGGAGTGGACGGGAGTCACCCGACACGTGCCGGGCGAATACCCGACCATCCAGGCCGCGGTCGACGCCGCCGATCCGGCGGATCTGATACTGGTGGACCGTGGCGTCTACCAAGAGACCGTTTCGGTGACGACCGATGGGCTGACCATCCGGGGGGTCGATCGGAATGAGGTCATCATCGACGGTGAGTTCGAACGGTTCAACGGCGTTGAGGTTCTCCTCGCCGACGGTGTGGTCGTGGAGAACATGACCTCCAGGAACCACAAGATCAACGGCTTCTTCTGGACCGGAGCACGCGGCTATCGAGGGTCTTATCTAACAGCCATCAACAATGGTGACTACGGGATCTACTCGTTTGACTCTGGGGACGGTCTCTTCGAGCATTCCTATGGAACCGGCTCGCCAGACGCTGCCTATTACATCGGGCAATGCAACCCGTGTGAGGCGGTGTTGACTGATTCGATCGGTGAGTACAGCGGTCTGGGGTACTCGGGATCCAACGCCTCAACCGACGTCTACATCGTCAACAACGTGTTCCGATACAACGGAGCCGGCGTCGCACCCAACTCTCTCGACGGCGAGTTGCTTCCGCCGGCTGAGAATGTAGTCGTGGCGGGAAATCTGATTCATGACAATGGCTATGGCGAGTTTCCCCACAAGACCGCGCAGTGGGCATCTCAGGGGAACGGCATCATTGCTGCCGGAACAGAGTCCTCGTTGTTGACCAAGAATCTCGTTGTCAACCACCCGCAGAGCGGGATCGCGCTCACATCCAATGTCGACAAGAACGTCTACATGCCCGCTGACAACACCGTTGCGAACAATGTGATCAAAGGGTCGGCGCTCGGAGATCTGACGCTCTCCGGTCCATCGGATTCTGGGAACTGTTTTGTCGACAATCAATTCGGATGGACGATGCCTGCAGGGCTCGAGTTCAAACAGCCATGTGAGGGTCTCAGATTTCCCGCGTTGTGGGAGCTCGGATCGTTTTCCGCGTTGTTTGGCCGGGTGGTCGAGCGCGGGCTCGGTCTCGATCCGGACGTCTTCTACGGGGACATGCCGCATCCGGCACCACAGCCACAGATGCCAGGTGGCGCCGATGCGCCTGTGGTCCCAGCCGTCAACGTTTTCGCAAGTGCCCGGCCTGACGTCGACTCGATACAGGTTCCGGCTATGCCATCGGATCTCGAAGTAACACAAGGGAAAGGGTTCAACCTCATGGGCGTCACTTTCGCCTCGACAATTGGAGGCTTTCTCGGTCTCTACGCCTACGTTCTGCCACTGGTTCTATATGCCTCATGGGTGGTGATTGCCGTGTGGGAGATCATCAAACGCGATGACATGGGCAGAGGGGCCGGCATCGGGTGGATGTTCGCCATTCTGGTGATCCCGTTTCTGGGAGTCATCGCCTACTACATCTTCGGCAAGAGCCAGATTCCGGCAGCGTACCGTTGGGTCCTGCTGGCAGGAGGCATCGGGGCCTATGCCCTCTTCTTGGTGCTCGGTCTCTTCGTCGGGGACGTGGTCTGAGTCTGAACCATGAGTGAAGAGGGTGTTTCGAGGCGGGAGCTGATCAAGAAGGCAGGGCTGGGTGGGGCTGTCCTCCTCGGTGGTTCGGTTCTCGGCGCAAGCGTGAGAGACGAGGCCAGCGCCGGAACCGGTGGATCTGATGACTACACCAACAAGGCAACCGGGAGTCACACCGTGGTTGGTGATGATGTGCTCGATTCGGTGTACGGGCATCGTGGCGTCCCAATTGGGCTGGCTGCCGACTCTCTCGACGCGGTCACCTACCCGCCAGCTCCGGATGGAAGACCCGCGGGGTCGACTCGTGACCTCGAGATCAGTGTGGAGGAACGGCTGATCGAGATAGCCGAAGGTGTCCAGTTCGAAGCCTGGACTTATAACGGCTCGGTGCCGGCGCCGACGATCCGAGCGACCGAGGGCGACACACTGCGAATCCATTTAAAGAACCGCACGGGGCACTCTCACAACCTTCATTTTCACGGGTCGCACCGTCCAGAAGAGGACGGATGGGAGCCGGTGCCCGCCGGGGGAGAGACCACCTACACGATCGAAGCCGGACCCGCCGGGGTGCACCCCTACCACTGTCACACCGCACCTCTCGCCGAGCATATCTCTCGGGGTCTGTATGGGACGATGATCGTCGACCCGGTCGGAGGGCGTCCTCCAGCCAAGGAGATCACGATGCTCATCTCTGGCTTTTCAAATGAAGCGATCGGTCGCAATGGGATCGTTGCGTGGAACGGGGTGGCCGGCTTCTATCACGCTTACCCCATCAAGATCGAGAGGGGGGAACCGGTCCGTGTCTATGCGACCAACATGTTGGAATACGAGCCGTTGGCTTCGTTCCATCTCCACGCTGAGACGTTTGATGTCTATCCCGCCGGCATGGGGTTGAGCCCTGCGTTTCGTGAGGACACCATCGCTTTGGCGATGGGCCAACGCGCCATGATCGAATTCAGCCTGCCTCACTATGGGCGCTACATGTTCCACCCTCATCAACACTGGCTCGCTGACAGGGGCGCTATGGGTTGGCTGGCTGCGGTCTAGCGATTCTGGTCCCGTCCCGGGGTGGTGGGGAAGGGTCCACCCCTAGGGTTTTCGTTGTTTGGTTTGTTCGAGGTGGGTTTGGGTGTGGTGGTAGCGGCAGTAGAGGGTGGCGTTGTCGATGTTGGTTGGTCCGCCTTGTGCCCAGGGGGTGTTGTAGTGGATGTCGCACCAGCGGGGGTTGCGGTCGCATCCTGGCCATTGACGATGAGAACGGGACAGGCCACAATCAGCCAGAAGAATAGGGCGAGAGCTCCGACACCAAGCCCGGTCGGGATGAGAGCCACGGTTGCCGCGACGAGTATGACGCCCACCCAGGCAAACGGCTTGGGGAGCAATCCCACGACGAACGAGCTGACGCTCATCGTTGCGGCGAGACCGAGAGCACCAAGTAGGAACAGGTCACTGATGTGTTCTTTCAGCATCGACAACGGAAGTACCGCGTCGGTAAGCATGTTCGGATCGATCGGTGCGCTTGTCGCCATGCGAAATGACCCATGTACGAAGGCGCCGATAGTCATGACAATCCCAAAGGCATAGGCCACAAGAGCCAACAGTTCACCTTTAGAGCCTTCTCGGGCGAGGTGCATCCGTAGCGAGGCAACAAACCCCACCAAGGCCAACGCTCCGACTATGCCGACCGTGCTTCCAGCGACGATCCTCGTCCGGTTGTTAGTGATCTCAGCAGCCAGCTCACCGACCGGACTGTCAGGCCCCAACCAACCACCATGGTCAATTAAAAAGAACCCGGCGAACATCAGTACCAATGCCGCCAGCCCCAGCAGCCACCCAATCAGGTCAAGTTCATCCGAACGATCGGTAGACATGTTCCAGGTCTCCTCTTTCAAGCTCCCCATCGATCTCGCTACTCGTACATGAGAACAGACGAACCAGACGGACAAACCGGTGACACCAGCCAGGTACAAAGCGGCACATAGCGCCCGGGACGGAGACTCGGAAATGCGGGTTGTCGGGTGGGCGGAACGTCGTCGGCCTGAACGCATTCCGTTGGGCTTCTCGTATGAGATTGAGAAGTAAGCACAAGATCGGCCGGGGTCATGACAAGTATCATGGGTGGCCGTGGCACCCCACAATCCGGGACGACACCAGCGCGGAGGCGACCATCTCCCGATCGATTGGAACACGCCATACACCGGGACTCCGCCGTGGGACATCGGTCGCCCACAGCGACCGTTTGTTGAACTGGTCGAGACTGGCGATCTGTCGGGTACGGTCCTCGATGTCGGCTGTGGGACCGGGGATCTCCTGCTGCTGATGGCTGAGCTCGGGCTCCAGGCAACCGGTGTCGATGTCGCGCCCGCCGCGATTGCGCGTGCGATCGCCAAAGCTCAAGAACGCGGATTGCAGGCGCGGCTTCTGACTCAGGATGCATTGACTGTCGATTCGCTTGGCGAGACTTTCGACGTCGTCCTCGACTGCGGATTCTTTCACGTGCTAACGGATGGGGAGCGGGAGAGATTCGCGGAGGTTCTCCGCCGGGTCACACATCCAGGTAGCAGATACTTCATGTTGTGTTTCAGCGACACGGTGCCAGGCGACTCCGGACCGCGGCGGGTCAGTCAAGACGAGATCCGATCAACGTTCGACGATGGCTTCGCAGTAGAGGAGATCCGTCCCGCGTACTTCGAAGCCACTTTCCTCACTCAACCAGTCCCGGCTTGGCTCGTGCGGATCGTTCGGGTTCCGGATGGGGCGGCGAGTTACCGGTGACCGGCGGTTGCACGACTCATGATGTCGGTGATCACCGTCGATTTGGCATCGGCATAATCCTGGACCGATTCCCACTCTTGGGCGGCGAGAGATCGTTTCGCCCTCTGGTATCGCATCCTGTCGTCCGGATCGGCGCGTAGATGGTCACGAAGCAAGACCATCCGCTTCACCTCCTCGGCACCGTCTGTGCACACGTGCAGGTTGATAACGGTGTCGGGCCCGTTCAATACCCGATGCTCGAACCAGTCGGGCTCCCGGATGCGCATTGTGTACCCCATGGGTCTCTAGGTCAGGAAGGTATGAGCCTTCGTCGACGGAGTCTTCGACGGTGAGGACGATGTCGATGATGGGCTTCGCCATCAAACTTGGGACGGCCGTCGATCCTACGTGCTCGATCAGACGAACTCGTTCTCTGAGTATCGAACCGATTCGTTGTGACTCCGTTTCGTACAGGTCGGGCCAGGATGAATCTGGCGGAGACAAATAGTTGGTCCCCTTGAGAGGCTTGGACCGGTTGAGGAACTCCGAGTCACCCACCAGCCAACCATAGGATCGTCTGTCATACGACCGTCCGGGATCCGACGAGTTTCGATTGGACACGACCGGGGACGACCAGATTGTCTGCGCAAATCCCGGACCCGCATATCCTCAGAGCATGAGTGGGCCGGTTGACGAGACGGTTGAGGAGCGTGGCTTCGGAGTCAACACCATCGAGGTGCGTGAGGGTCGTGCAACGTCGATAGGCAAACTGGGGATCATCCGCGTTCTGCCGACGAAACGTCGACGCACCATTGGTCCCTGGTGTTTTGTCGACCTGATGAGCGGCGGGGACTTCGCCGAGCCGCCGCCGATGGAGATTGGCCCTCATCCTCACATCGGCCTTTCGACCGTCACATGGATCTTCGAGGGATCGGCGTTGCACTCCGACTCTCTGGGCACCGAACAACTGATCCGACCCGGAGAGCTGAACCTGATGACGTCGGGCCGCGGCATCGCCCACGCCGAGCTGGGCATCGACACGATCAGCCCGGACTCAGCCGAGGGAACGATGGGGGTTCAGATGTGGATTGCCCAGCCCGAGGAGACACGACACGGTGAATCACGGTTTGAGCATCTGAACCAACTGCCACGGGTCGATCTCAATGGGGGAGAGGCTCAGGTTCTCGTCGGCTCTTTCCGTGGCCACACGTCTCCGGCCATCCAAGATCACCCCGCCGTTGGGCTCGACCTGCAGCTTGGGGCTCCTCTCGAGATTGAGCTCGAGACGGGGTTTGAGCATGGTGTCATCCCCATTGATCGGCCGGTGAAGGTCAATGATGAGATCGTGGATACCGGATCGCTTGCGATCGTGTCGGAGGGCCTCGAGTCGATTCGACTGGAGACACGCTCTGGAAGCGGACGTCTTTTGCTGCTTGGTGGCAAACCGCTCGGCGAGCCAGTGAAGATGTGGTGGAATTTCGTCGCGCGGACCACCGATGAGATCACTGAGGCCTGGGACGACTGGGAGAACCACAACGAAGATCGATTCGGACCGGTGCCCTCCGAACTTGCCAGGATCGACGCACCGCGGCCACCTTGGGTCAAACCGCCTGGCTGATTCGGACCAGCTCGACCTCGTGGGCCTGACCTCTGACGATCGACCATGACCGCAAGTCGGGGGTGTCGTCGCTCAACCCAACGATGACGTAAATCCAATCCGGGTCGAGGGCGTCGGACACGTCGACAGTCGAAGGGACGGCTTCGCTCATGGGGTGCGAGTGGAAGACGCCGCCGAGTTTCCAACCCGCATTCTCGGCGTCCTCGAGCGCCTCGATATGCGCTTCGGGGGGGACCGTGAACCGAACCGGTGATTGTGCGAGGTTGGCTGTTGGGTAGATCTTGACAATCCTCGAGTCTTCCATCGCGAACAGCCCACACGCCTCGCTTGGTAGTTCACCGAAACAGTGGTCGATGATCTGACTGCGGAGGTGGTCAGGCAGTTGGACGACAGGTGTCGTCATAATCGACGATCGTCGGTGGGTTCTCAGGGTCGGCACATGCGATGCATCGGGGGTTGCGGGAAACGTTGACGTTCATGAAGTCCTGTTCCAACGAGTCATAGACCATGATTCTCCCGCTCAGACTCTCTCCGACACCGAGAATCAGCTTGATCGCCTCCATGGCCTGTATCGACCCGATCACGCCGGGGAGCACACCGAGTACGCCGGCTTCAGCACACGACGGTGCCAATTCCGGTGGTGGAGGGTACGGGTGAATGCATCTGTAGCAAGGCCCTTCATACGGCGTGAAGACTGATGCTTGACCCTCGAAGCGAAAAATCGAGCCGTGCACAACGGGTACTCGCAAATGAAGGGCGACATCGTTGACTAGATAGCGAGTCGGGAAGTTGTCCCCTCCGTCGATCACAACGTCGTAGTCGCCCATGATCGCCAGAGCGTTCGAGGCCGAGAGTCTCTCCTGGTGCATGATCACTTTCACGTCCGGATTGAGGGCCACCAGTGTCTCCCTGGCCGATTCGACCTTGGGCATCCCTATCCGATCCATGTTGTGGAGGATCTGTCGCTGCAGGTTGGAAGCGTCGACGACATCGTCGTCCACCACTCCAAGCGTTCCCACGCCTGCGGCGGCCAGGTACATCGCCGCCGGCGATCCCAGCCCGCCTGCTCCGACGAGCAGCACGCTGGCTCCCAACAGTTCCAGCTGGCCCGTCTCGCCCACCTCGGGAAGTCGCACGTGTCTCGCGTAGCGAGCCCGCTGATCCCGGGTCAGCCCCCCGGGATCCCCCCAAGGCATCCCCTCAGCTTTCCAGCTGTCGAAACCTCCAGAGAGTGATGAGACATCGCTGTAGCCCATGTCGATCAA
Source organism: Acidimicrobiia bacterium (assembly GCA_049686815.1). Classification (GTDB taxonomy): domain Bacteria; phylum Actinomycetota; class Acidimicrobiia; order Spongiisociales; family ZC4RG35; genus JBAVIK01. The sequence continues at coordinate 9,128 of JBAVIK010000114.1, forward strand.
GGCGGCGGCCGCCAACACGGATCT
>JBAVIK010000115.1:0-5467 GCA_049686815.1 Acidimicrobiia bacterium
GACCCCAGCCATCTCAAGCGCATCGACCGACTCATCGACCTGACCGGACAACAGGTTCTCGAGATCGGATGCGGCCAGGGTCATCTGACCAAGAGGCTCTTCGAGCGGGGCATCGACATCGTAGGGATCGACGCCAATCCCAATGCACCCGACGTGGCGGGCACCGATCGGGTCAGATGCATGCTGGCAGAGAATCTCGAGTTCGACGATGAGTCGTTCGACACGATCCTGTCGGTTCACGCCATAGAGCACATCCCTCCACTTCGAGAAGCTTTCATCGAGATGGCGCGGGTGCTCAGACCGGGCGGGCGAGCCATGTTCATCTATCCGGCGGAGCCGATCATGGGTCTATATGCCATCCCAACCTCGGTCATCCTGTACGGGACCCCTTTCAAGGCGAGGGAGGTCCACTGTCAAAAGCTCTGGCCTGCGAAAGTGCGTCGGATGACAGCTGGCCTCGGGCTCAGCGAGGTTCATCACGAATTCAACCTTCTCAAATCGCCCCAGTTCATCTCGATGTTCGAGAAGACGGGATAACCCCACTTGTTCACGTGCACAACGTGTGGCAAGGAGTTTCAACTCCGCCAGGACGTTCTGGATCGCTATCCGGGCTGGGTCCCAAGACAGTGCATGGATTGTCGTGGCGCGACTCCCCGTGATTCTGCAAGTGCGTCAACTGCCAGGAGATCGAGCGCCACGAAGCGGAGAGATCTGACGACGTCGGAAGTTCTGGCGACATACTCGGGTGGCCCAACGACTGGCGTGTTCACAGACGGTGCTGCGGAAGGCAATCCGGGTCCCGGCGGATGGGGTGCGGTTCTGGTCGTGGACGACGAGCGGGTAGTTGAAGAATATGGGTCGGAGGGCTACACCACGAACAATCGCATGGAACTCACGGCGATGATCGCCGGTCTGAAGATGATTCCGGGCGACACGAGTGTCAACGTCTACACGGACTCTCAACTGGTGGTCAACATCATCACCAAATGGGCCGACGGATGGAAGGCCAAGGGCTGGAAGAAGAAGTCCCCCGGGCCCATCGCGAATCTCGAGCTCGTCAAGGAGGCACACGAACTGGCCCGGGCGCGTCCCGATGTCGGCATCATCTGGATAAAGGCACATTCCGGAAACCGGTGGAATGAGTATGCCGATGCCCTGGCCACCGCCTACCGGAGGGATGATTTTTGACGGGCCAACTTCGGGTGACACCCGAGTATCTCCGTGCCTGGGGCACTCATACCCACGGATCACCGCTCTATCAGCATCTCATTGGGGTGATAGCCACGGACACCGAATTGCTGCGGGTCATCAACCGGATCGAGAACCAACCGCCGCCAAACATGCTTCTTGGCGGGGTCCACTATCTGCTGATGAAGACGCCGTCCGAGGAGCTTGCCGGGTTCTACGCCTCTCTGACCGGCGACCCGAGACCCTTCACCCAAGTCGACGAGGCGTTCACGCAGTTTGTTCTCGCGAACGAAGAGACCCTTGTCGAGTTGGGAAGAACCCGGTTCACTCAGACGAACGAATGTCGACGGTGTGTCGCCCTGCTTCCCGGCATCCTCTGGTCGGGATTCGATGCATTTCACCTGATCGAGGTGGGTACCAGCGCTGGCCTGAACTTGGGAATCGACACTTATGCCTTTGACTACGGCGGGGCCGAATGGGGTCCCGACTCGGCAGTGAAGCTGGTGGCCGAGTCGAAAGGTGCTGATTTCGAGTTTCGCGACTTCGAAGTGCTCAGCAGAGTCGGGATAGATCTGAATCCGATCGACCCGACCAATGATGACGAGAGGCTCTGGCTCGAAGCTCTGATCTGGCCCGAGCACAGCGAGCGTCGAGAGCGTCTCAAAGCCGCGCTCGAGCTAGTGGCGACCCTCGACATCCGCTTCGAGAGAGGGGACGCCCTCGATTTGCTCGGCCCGGTGCTCGACGAGCTGCCTCCGGGAGAGCCAGCGATCGTCATGAACTCATTTGTGCTGATTCAATTCACAAATCAACAGCGGGCGCGACTCGAGGAAATCGTGGATCTGGCGAGAAGCGCGCGGCCGATTCATCGCGTGTCGCTTGAGGCATTGATCAAATCCCGGACCTGGGCCTATCTCAGTGTGAACGACGGATCGGGGATGAGGGAGATTGGCCAGGCCCACCCTCACGGGGAGTGGATCGACCTCTACGCCTGACCGTAGACCGGGACCAGCGCACCGTTCATGACGCCGGACTCCTCGAGGAGGAGGAATTTTGCAACACCGGCAATCTCGTCCGGGGTGGGCCAGTTCACATAGTCGGCGTACGGGAGTGAGAGCCTGGTCGCTGGGGTGTCGATGACTGACGGCATCAAGACATTCGCGGTCACACCCGTGCCTTCCAGCTCATGGGCGACACTGATTCCCAATGCGACTACTCCGGCCTTGGCGATGTTGAAAGCCGCCTGACTGGTCGGATAGTCGACAGCGCCGCGTGACCCGACCAGGACAATACGTCCCCACCCGGTCTCCTTGAGATAGGGAACCGCAGCTCGCACGGCATAGAAAGCGCTGCGCAAGTTGAGGTCGAGCATCCTCTCAAACCTGACATCGTCTGTTTCTTCGACATCGCGGCCGCCCGCCCAACCGCCCACGAGGGCGCATAGCCCGTGGATTTGACCCCAATGCTCTGAGACGTCTTTGAAGAGCGAGGCCACGGCCTCGGCGTTGGTTGCGTCGACTCGCGTCAGGAGTAGACGGTCCTCGTCAATCTCGAACTCCTCCTCGAAAGCACTTGCCTCATCGGGAAGCAGATAGGTCACCGCCAATCGATAGTCCTCAGACATCAGCCTTCTGACCAAGGCGGCGCCGAGCCCGCCAGTGCCACCAGTTATGACGATCGTCTTGTCCAAGAGTGTCCTTTGCTCCTCTACACGCTCAATATAGAAGGCCGGCGGTGACAGCGGGTGGCTCAGACACCCTGGTCAGCCAGGAAAGGCTCTATCCACAAGCCTTTTGGGTGGATTCTCACCGACTCGATGTCATCACCTGAGTCGACATCGAAGAGGAGGCCAGGCGCCACGATCACATCCGGTGTTTCGAGACGCTGGAGATGCCGGCGGAAGCTTCCAACGCCGTAGCGGAACTCAATCGGATTCCTCGTCGAGAGGGCCGATGTTCCCCCGTCGGCAGAGGGTGCGATCACGTCTGCGCCAGACGACATCGCCTCGAGAATCCGCCCGAGCTCCCTTGCTTGCAGCAGCGGTAGATCAGCATGAAGAACGACCCAGCCATCCGACCATTTCCGGGCGTTGTCAACCCCGGATCTTGCGGCCGCGTCGAGACCTGATCCGGGCTCACCGCAGACGCGGGAGCCAATCGAAGTCGCCCAATCCTCCACATCACGATCCCCGGTCACCACCAATGTCTCGAAACCGGCCTCACGGCTCGCCTCGACGACATGGCCTGCCAGGGCCTCGCCCAACGCGGCGCGCCCCCCAGGGTCGAGGTTTGACGAGAGTCGCTTCTTGCCGCCCCGGAACGACCTGATTGGAATAACCGCGGCTGTGGCCACGAGGTGAGGGTAGGTGGAATAGGTCCAAGGAACGGCGGGTTCACCAAATCACGTCCACATCAGGAAAGAAACATGCCAAAGGCCACCTGGAACGGTGCCGTGCTCGCCGAAAGCGATGAGACAATCGTCGTCGAAGGCAACCATTACTTCCCCCCCGAATCGATCAACCGCGAGTTCTTCGACGATTCAGATCGGCACACCTCGTGCCATTGGAAAGGCATCGCCTCTTACTACGACGTCGTGGTCGATGATGACAAGTTTCCTGCAGGCGCCTGGTATTACCCAGACCCATCACAGGCGGCGAGCAACATCAAGGACTATGTCGCCTTCTACGGCCGTGTGAGCATCGAGGCTTAGCGACCGAGCATCAAGGAACAACCAAGACCGGGCACGACGCCAGGTGGGTCAGTCGGTCCGCGGTTGACCCGAGGATCACACGTTCGGCGAGACCCGCGCCGCGACGTCCGATCACCAACAAATCTGCCTGTCTGGTTTCTACGACCGCCAGAAGTCGACTGACCGGGTCGCCCAACTCCTCAACGGTCTCATAGTCAATACCCTCGAGACTCAATCCGGCCTCGGTGTCGGCCAAGATCTTCTGCTGTCCTTCGACGAGAGCCGCCGATAGAGCTTCCGGGGTCGGCGGGGCTCCTCCGATGCCCCACCATCCTTCCGGGGTGCGTACGACCGTCACCAGAAGGAGTTTGGCCTCCCAATGGCGGGCGATCGCGACCGCCTTTTCTGCGGCGTGGTCACTCCCCTCAGACCCATCGATTCCGACGACGACTGTCGTGATGTTCCATTCCATGGGATGAAACCTAGTGCCGGTGGGACCAGCGGACTTGCGAAGACGCGCGACTAGACGAGAGCCTGGATGATGTGACCGATCAAGAGGGCGTAGAGCGCTGCAACCAGGTCATCACTCATGACGCCCCAAGCTCCGGGTAGCCGTTCGGCTTGTGACACCCCAGGGAACGGTTTCTTGAAGATGTCGGCGACCCTGAACACCACCCAGGCCACCATCGCCGGCCACAATCCCAGACCGATCACGGCGAGGAAGGTTCCCCCGGCCTCGTCGATGACGATCCATCCGGCATCACCTTCGGTCCCGACCAATCCGGCGACAGACCAGAGCCCGATGAGTGAGATGACGAGTGCCCCCACAAGTTGAGATTGCCAACCCCAGAGGTCCCCGATCAAAAACGCGATCGGAAATGTGATGAGAGCTCCCAGAGTCCCGGACCCACCATGGTCTCCTCGTACGGCATGGAGAATCAGACCGACCCCGAACCACGAAGCGAGGAGACGTTTCATCGATTCGAGCCTAGAACCGAGTTTCGACTCGGCCTGGTTGCGTATAGCCTCTGGGCATGGAACCGGCATCACATATATGGGCCGATGGTGATCTCGTCGATTGGGACGACGCCAACGTCCACTTCCTCTCCCACGCATTGCACTACGGAACGGCCGTCTTCGAGGGCATCAGGGCCTACAACACCCCTGACGGGACTGCAGTATTCCGGCTGAACGAGCACATGGTTCGTCTCGAGGCCTCGGCGCGTGCCTACTCGATTCCCATGGACTATTCGGCAGATCAGATGGAAGCCGCGTGTCTGGAGTTGTTACGGGTGACCGAGCTCGAGTCGGCATACATTCGTCCGCTCGTCTTTTACGGGACGGGTGCAGTTGGCTTGAACCCGAAGGGGAGCACGATCCATACGATGATGGCGGCCTTCTCTTTGGGCGCGTATCTCGGCGAGGAGGGCATCAAGAACGGCATCAGTGCGATGGTGTCGAGTTGGCGACGCATCAATCACAACTCGCTCATCCCAACCGCAAAAGGTGCTGGCGGTTATCTCAACTCGATGTTGGCGAAACAAGAAGCGACGAGGGCCGGGTACGACGAGGCGATCATGTTGAACGATGG
>JBAVIK010000116.1:0-4436 GCA_049686815.1 Acidimicrobiia bacterium
GATGCTTTTCGAGAGACCCACGGTCTCTGAAGACACCTGTGGCCTCGATGACCACATCGACACCCAGTTCTGCCCAAGGCAGCGATGCCGGGTCACGCTCCATGAGCATCTGGACCTCGTGTGATCCGACCTTCATCACGCCGTCTTCGACTTTGACTGGCTGATCGAAGCGTCCCATCACCGAGTCGTACTCGAGCAAATAGCCGAGGATGTCGTCGTCCGACAGGTCGTTTATCGCCACCACTTCGATCGCGGAGTCGTGACGGGAGGCGATGATCCTGAAGACGTTGCGACCGATCCTTCCAAACCCGTTTATGGCCACTTTCGTCATTGGCTTCCTCCGTTGAGTTTGGCTGCTATCGACGTGGCGACTTCAACGACACGGTGGGAGTATCCCCATCCGTTGTTGAACCACGTGACCGTTTTGACCAGTGTGCCTCCGGTGACCATTGCAGCCAGGCTGTCGTAGATGCCCGAATTCGGGTCGAGCCGGACATCGGAAGAGACGATGGGGTCGTCGACATAGTCGATGATGCCCTGATACTTGTGAGCGACTGCTTCTCGAATTGCTCCGTTGATTTCGGCTTTGGTGGCAGCGTCATCGATCTCAGCCACCATGTCGATGTTCGATCCGTCTACGACCGGGACGTTGAGAGCGCTGACCGAGAGTCGATCACCGAGCTGGGGAAGCGCTCTGGAAATCACCTCGGCGGAGTTGGTCTCCGACGGGATGATGTTCTCTCCGGCAGCTCGACTCGTCCGATATGAGTCGGTCGGCACATCCGCAAGACGTCCTGAATTGGACATGGCTTTGACGATCGTCATATATGCCCGTTTCAAGCCAAAGGCCTCGTCGAGGGTTTTGAGTATCGGGGCAGCCGCATTCGAAGTGTTCGAGCCGAGAGCCACGATTGGTGGCTCGTCGTCGAGGACCTCGTCGTTGATGCCTCGCAAGAGGAGGGGAAGGTCGTCAGAGGTGGGGCTCGAGGTGAGGATTACTCGCGAAACGCTTCCTCGCAGATGACCGCTGAGCGAGGTGGCGTCGAGGTAGCGACTCGTTGTATCGAGCACGATGTCTACTTCCGAGGCTGACCAGTCGATCTCTTCTGGTGTACGGGCGTCGGTGAAAGACACTCGTTTCTCGCCGTACGTGAGCCCACCATCGTGATAGTTCACTTTGGTGGGGAACCGTCCGTAAATCGAGTCGTACTTGAGTAGATAGGTGAGGGCGTTGGGGTCGGCTATGTCACTGATCGACACAATGTCGAGATCGTCCCGGTCGTGAAGGAGTCGAAACACGTTGCGGCCTATACGCCCGAAACCCATCAGTCCGAGTTTCGTTGTTGTCATCGGATCCTTTCTGCGAACCGCGGAAGATAGCGGGTCAGCCCCCTAGTTCCGTCAGGGCGAGATCGATACGTTGACGAGGAGGGGGTCGGAATGTTGGTCGTCTTGGCTTTAGCTGCAGTCTGTCTCAGCCCACCGGTAAACGGTGAGATCGTGGCCGAGTATTCCCCTACGGGGCAGTACTCGGGTCATTGGGGCGTCGACTACTCGGCTCCGCCGCGGACATCGGTTTCTGCACCCGTGAGAGGGAGGGTTTCCTTTGCTGGCTCGGTTGCAGGTATGAAATCGGTGACCATTCAGCCGGTTGCTGGTTTCAAGGTTTCTTTGTCGTACCTCTTCCGCGTCGACGTCCATGCTGGTGACTGGGTGGGTCGAGGGGAGAGACTCGGCCTCACGGGCTACGAAGACGGCCGGGCGGTCGTCCACATGTCGACCAGGCTCGACAATGTCTATGTCGATCCGGCGAAACAGATGGGTTGTCGTCGAACCGATATCACCCGGGCACTCCGTCTGGTGACACCGCCACAGCCCTATCCTCGGAGACGTGCGAACAGGAATCCTCGGAGGGACATTCGACCCAATCCATATCGCCCACCTTCACGCAGGCGAGATAGCGATGCATCAGGCAGGACTCGATCGGGTCCTTTATCTCCCCGCCGGCCAGCCATGGCAAAAGAATGAATCGAAAGTGATGGCGGCCGAACACCGGCTCGCCATGACACGTCTCGCTGTGGCAGGTGTTGAAGGCTTTGAGGTAGATGATCGTGAGGTGTTGCGAGATGGACCGACTTACACCGCCGACACACTCGACACGTTTTCCGACGATGAGGAGCTTTGCCTGATTCTCGGGGCCGACGCTGCCCTCGGTATACGGTCGTGGGAGCGCTTCACCGACGTCCTCGAGCGAGCAACGGTTCTGGTGCTGCCTCGACCGGGAACTGATTCCACCCTGATCGGTGATGTCATTCCGGACGCGGTGTTCTTGGACATGGCGGTCCTGGAGGTGAGTGGCACCGATATTCGCAACATGGCCAGGGAAGGGCAGCCGTTCAGGTTCCTGGTCACCGACGACGTGTACGACTACATCCGTGAGCACTCGCTTTACCCGGATCGCCGGGAAGCCGATAGGGTTGGTGATTCATTGGACATGGAGGAACGGTCGTAAAGCAAAGTGTCGAATTGGCCAGGTTGGCGGCAGACGCCATCTTTGATGCCAAAGGGTCCGACATCGTGCTGCTCGACGTCGAAAAGCTCTTCTTCCTGTCCGACGTCTTTGTCATCGCCACCGGGACGTCACGCCCCCATGTTCAAGCTCTCGCGGAGCGGGTCGAGGAGCGGTTGAATCGGGAGCTCGACCTCAAACCGGTCCGGGTGGAGGGTCAAACCGAAGCCGAATGGGTGCTTCTCGACTATGGGGACATCATTGTCCACCTCTTCCAGGGTGCGCCCCGAGAGTTCTACTCCCTGGAACGTCTCTGGGGTGACTCCGACCGCATCCGGTGGGACGAGCCCGCCATCACCGAATAGCCCAAACCTCAGGTAGTACCGGTCAAATACGGTCCAAATCCGCTCATCTTCGCGTGACAAGCTGCGGCTCCGGGATCGGGTGGTGAGTCTGAAGGTTTACGGTTCGTCATGCCCCGGTCCTAAAATGCCGGTTCCCGCGAGGGGCTGTAGCTCAGCCTGGCAGAGCACTTGACTGGCAGTCAAGGGGTCAGGGGTTCAAATCCCCTCAGCTCCACAAGAGAAATCGACATTCCCACCCGCCTGATTCATCACACATTCATCAGGGTGAGTAGCCGTAAAGGTAAGAGCATCCAATCGTTCCTGTGTAGGCCGCTCGATATTGCCGGTTGTGGAGCGGGTGTAGCCTGCACCGCGACGCTGACCGGAGGGGGTCGACCATGGGCAAGCTCGGGAGACTCTGGGTGGTATTCGCACTCCTGCTTGGTGCCTGTAGTGATGGAGCCGAGAGCGACTTGGAGACGGCAGAGAACCGGTGGAAGGATTCTGATGTCACTGACTACGAGATGCAGGTCCGGCTGGCATGCTTTTGTCCTCCTGATGTATCGGGACCGTTCGACATCACGGTTCGCAACGAGGAAGTGAATGAAGTCCAGTTCGGTGGCGTGGCGATTGAGCCAACAGGGGCCACGCCGACGATGGCTTTCACCGTCGAAGGGCTGTTCGGGATCGTCCGAGAGAATCTGTCTGCGGATGAGCTAGCGGTGACCTACGACGACGATTTGGGTTATCCCACTCTCATCGAAATTGACGAGGACGCAGAGGCAGTTGACGACGAGTGGCGTGTATCAGCCACCCTGGTTGCACCCTGAACGCTGCGCATAGTGGCACATATTGCACGGATCCGGGCCGCCCAGCTCAACGGCTCAGTGGATCTCATCTTTCGATGAGCGCATGGCCGACGTCGATCATTGCCAATGGACGGGAGCTATCTGGTGAGCGTCCGCAATGCCTTTGAGTCGAACGATCTTTGGTTCGCCCATCCGCACGCCTTCCATCTGGCCGACGAGATCCCTGGTCGTAGACGAGACCATGATGCCACCGCCGGTGGCAGCAGAGGCAACCCGGGCGGCCTTGTTCACCGTGAGGCCGAGGAGATCGTTCGCGGTGCGGATGACCTCACCGGTATGAACCCCAATACGAAGGGTATAGGGCTCTGCATCGCAGGAACGTTGGAGCTCGATCGCCGCTCGTATCGCCGCACGGGCGGATTCAAAGGCCAGCATTGATCCGTCACCAAGGAACTTGACAACGGTTCCTCCATGCGAGCTTGCAATGCGTCCGATTGTGCGTTCATGTGAACCAATCAATTTTGCCCACGCAACGTCTCCCAAGGACTGAGCGAGAACCGTCGAATCAACAATGTCAGTGAATACCAACGTGGCAGTGCCCTCAGATCCTGACGCTCCAGTGAGGTCTGAGCCGGCATCGAGAACCGATGCAACCAAGCGATTCAACGTGGTTGTGAGTTCGACGCCGAATACTTGCTGATTGGGGACGGGTATCGAGTTGTGCCACTGAATGACTTTCCAAGCGCCTCCAACTAGGCGGAACACGGCGGTGTG
>JBAVIK010000117.1:0-6545 GCA_049686815.1 Acidimicrobiia bacterium
AAGAGATACCTTCCAGCCTGGTGCAATCTAGACCTCTCTCGGGTTGGTAACAAGAGGAAAAGGCCGACCGTGAGCTCGATACCCCTCACGCCGACTGTACGCTGACCGGCAATGGATGTTGTCGCTCTCCAGGAAAAGATCAGTCGCATCGACGGTGTGGAAGCGGCCCGGGTGGTGGCGGGGAACGGGCACATCGACGAGATCCATGTGTTGGCGCGCCGCAACAAGCCGCCAAAACAACTGGTCCGTGACGTCCAATCACTCAGTCAGGCCCTATTCGGGTTGGACATAGATCGTCGCATCGTCTCCGTCGTGCAACTATCCGACGCAGATCTCGACGGTGGTATCCGACCGGCGCTTGTCGATGTGTCCGAGACTTTCGAAGGTTCCCGCTCCGAGGTCACCGTCACTCTTCGTTGGGAGGACAGCCTCCTCATCGGTAAGTCGTCGGGTGCGGCGGCATCGTCGATGCGGGCCCGTCAGGTTGCCGAGGCAACCCTCGAGGCGATCAGGCAGTCGATCCACACGTCGGCGGCGATCGCCATCTCTTCGATGGATGTGCCCACACTGGGCAGTCGGCAAGTGGCTATCGCCCAGGTGGTCCTGGTGACCCAGAACAGGGAGAGAACACTGATCGGCTCGGCCTTCGTCGAAGAGGACGAGACCCGGGCAGTCGTTCGTGCCGTCCTCGACGCTTTGAACCGGCTGCTGCCCGACCTGAAAGAAGCTTGAGCCAGGCCGCGGTCGTAACCCCGCATCATCTCTCCGCCTCGGCCGCAGAACACATATTGCGTAGTGGGGGCAACGCGGTCGACGCCGCCATCGCAGCAGTGGCCGCACAGGGGGTGGTCGCCCCGGAAACCAGCGGTGTCGGTGGCGATCTCTTTGCCCTGATCCATAGACCTGGATGGGAACGACCCAGAACACTCAACTCCTCAGGACGGGCAGGTAGCAACGCCGACCCGGAAAAACTGAGAGCCGCCGGTCACACCGAGATCCCCTGGAATCACCCGCTGGGTGTGACCATCCCTGGTTGCGTCGACGGCCTGGAGACACTGAGCAACGACCTCGGAGCCTTGAACCTCTCAGAGGCTTTGCAGCCGGCGATCACATTTGCCCTCGACGGCTTCGAAGTCACATTGGAGCAGGCCGGCGCGTTTGCCAGACAGGCACCTCTCTACTCCTCGAATCCGGCGGTGGCGGACTTCTATCCCGATGGTCACGTCGTTGATCAAGGGGACGTTGTCAGCCGCCACGACCTGGCGCGAACACTTCAGGCAGTTGCCGACGGGGGACGCTCCGCCTTCTATGAGGGAGACATCGGCCAGGACATCGTCGCCGCCTCGCAGGGAAACATCACCCTCGAGGATCTGAGAAGGCCGGTCGCCGAATGGATCGAGCCGGTCGGTGTTGAGATAGGAGATCTCAACGCGTGGACGACACCCCCGAACTCCCAGGGCTATCTCGGTCCGGCCACATTGGCTGTGTTCGAGATGCTCGACCCTCCAGAAGATGTGGAGGACCCGCTCTGGTGGCACCTCCTCATCGAGTCCTATCGATGTCTTGCCTGGGAACGTGACGACGTTGTCGCTGACCCCGACCATGCCCCGCTCGGCGCCGAGCTCCTGATCGATCGATCGCGTCTCGAACGGGCCGCATCAAGCGTCTCACCCAACCAAACCGGTGTATGGCCCCGGATGGGACCAGCATCGGGGACCGCTTACCTGTGTGTCGCAGATCACAGCGGCATGGCGGTTTCGATCATCCAATCGAACTATCGGGGCACAGGTTCACCGTACGGCGCGGATCGGAGCGGGTTCCTTCTCCAGGATCGTGGCCTCGGGTTCACGCTCACCCCCGGGCATCCCAATGAACTTCTCCCCGGAAAACGCCCACTGCACACGCTGTCGCCAACACTGTGGACCGAGCAAGCTGAGCCACGATGGATCCTGGGCACACGTGGCGGAGCGGTCCAGCCTCAGCTGATTGCCCAAGTCGCCGCGAGGTCGGTGTTGGGAAACCAGGAAATCGACGTAGCCCAGGCCGCGCCCCGATGGACCGTCACTGACTTCGGCCCTTTCAGTGATGCCAGCTTTGCATTGGAACCGGGAGCGAGCCCGACGTTGATCGAGGTCCTTCAAGACAAAGGACACCGCATCGATCTCCTCGAGGATCCCCAGCCAGGTTGGGGCCCCCTCTCCATCATCGGAATCGACGGCGACCGTCGAATCGCGGCCTCCGACCCCCGGGTGGACACCACCACGGCCCTAATTTTCTAGCGACGCACGAGAACCGTCAAAACTAGGATTTGAGGTCGTTGACCACCTGTTGTGATGCGTCCGGGTCGATGTCCAAGACCGAGCCAAGTGTGTAGAGACCCACACGCTGGATACGGTCGCCATATCGGTCTTTGATGGCCTGGCCCAGTTGGTCGACTCTGGCGGCAACCCCCACGTCGAACAGGGCTTCGTCCGGAACGACATCGGCCATCTCGGTCCATTGGCCACGCTTGGACATAGCGTGCAGCTCGTCACCGAATTCCCAGCCGCTGGCTTCCAACACCGGCCGATATGAGGGTGTCGAGGCGTAGAAGGAGATCTGCTGTCGGATGGCCGCCATCGACTGCTCGACCTCGGAATCGTTGCGGCCGGTCATCACAAAAACCGTCGAAACCATTTCCACATCCGACAACGAGCGCCCGTTCGACTCGGCGCCTCTTTGAGCGTTCGGCAGGACGATCTCATCGAGATATGCCGTGGTGTGAAACGGGTGCACATGGAATCCGTTGCATATCTCGCCGGCGAGGGTGCTCAAATATGGCCCGACCCCTGCGATGTAGACCGGGATATCAGGGTGGGGGATCGGCCCAGGATCGAAAAATGGCGTCATCAAGGAAAACTGGTAGAACTCACCTTCGTACCGAAGTGGCGTCGAGTTCTGCCACGCATCCCAGATCGACCGCATCGAGAGGATGTAGTCCCTGAGACGAGGCCCGGGCTGGCCCCATTCGGTGCTGAACCGACGGGTGATGTGTGGACGGATCTGGGTGCCGAGCCCGAGGAGGAATCGGCCTTTGGACATCCTGGCCAGGTCCCAAGAGGTCATCGCGGTGACCATCGGAGATCTTGGAAACGCCACCGCTATCGCCGTCCCCAAATCGATGTCGGGTGCGGTGGCCCCTGCGATCGCGAGTGGGAGAAACGGGTCGTATTGGGTCTCGGTGGAAAAGAACCCGTCGTAGCCCATCTCAACTGCACGGGCAACGGCTGCCGCCGCACCCTCGGGAGGTGATGGTGGAAAGTAGAGGTCGGCTTTCATGAAGCGGGAGGGTAGGCCGGGTCGACAAGTTGGGTAGCCTGGGTCCATGGTCAAACGAATAGCCAAGTTGATCGGTTTGATCGGAGGGGTCGCCGCCATCGTCTGGGCCATGCGAGACCGGTTCGTCTCGGTAGCGACTTCGAGAGAACCTCAAGTGCCGGCGTTCCGAAGCGGCGGATCGAAGAACTCGGTTCCAGTGGATGCGATCGACGGCATCGGCCCGATCTTTGCCCAACGTCTCACGTCTGCGGGTCTCGGAGACGTGGGGGCCCTCGCCCAAGCATCACCCGACTCGGTGGCCGAAGCGGCCAGCGTCAGCGCAGCCAGAGCCCGCTCCTGGATCGAGAAAGCCCAACATCACAGCTGAGACGCCCTATCTGCTCGCTCCGGAGGATCTAGGCGAGCTGATTGGCGCGGGGCCGGCCTACCGCGAACGCCAGTTGAGGGAATGGCTCTACCACCACCCGGTCCTGCGGACCGACGACATGACGAATCTCCCGACGGAGCTTCGCGAGCGCTTTAGGAGCACGCTCTGGCCGTTCGAGGTGGAGATGGAGCAGGGCTCCGATTCTGGGACCACGAGAAAGTGGCTGTTCCGCGCTACCGACGGGGCGGCCATCGAGTCGGTTCTGATGGGTTATCCAAGGAGAGCCACCCTTTGCATATCGAGCCAGGCGGGGTGTGCCCTCGCTTGCACTTTCTGCGCCACAGGCCAGTTCGGATTTGAACGTCATCTGGAGCCCGGCGAGATCGTGGCACAGGTCGCGTTCGCCCAGGCATACCTGAGACAGATCGGAATGCCTGGAGTCCCGAGTCGGCTCACCAACATCGTCTTCATGGGGATGGGCGAGCCCCTTGCCAACTACAAGCGACTGCGGGAGTCGCTGAGACGCATGATCGAGGTCATGGGCATCTCATCCCGGTCGATCACGGTTTCCACTGTGGGAATCGTCCCGGGCATCAACCGTCTCGCCGAAGAACCGTGGCCCGTCTCTTTGGCCATCAGCCTCCATGCCGCAGACGATGAGTTACGAACCTCTCTCGTCCCTATCAACAAGCGGTACCCGATCGCTGAACTCGAAGCAGCCGCATGGAACTACTTCGAGAGGAAGGGGCGCCGTGTCTCGATTGAGTGGACGATGATGGAGGGAGTCAACGACACCGCCGACCAGGCCAACAAGCTGGCCGAAATTGCCTTGCGGCTTCGGGCGCATGTGAACCTGATCGCGCTCAACCCGACGCCGCTGAGTGACGAGAAGGCGTCCACGAAACTGAGAATCGACCAGTTCGCCAGGCTTCTCCAATCACTCAGGGTCAATGTGACAGTCCGCGACACCAGGGGAAGAGACATCGATGCAGCATGTGGGCAGCTGAGGGTTATCTCTGGTAAACGGCCGAATCTGGGGTAGGCTCGCCGGGCGGAGCGAGTCAGGGGCTGAAGGAGTCAGCTCTCCAATGCCCAAATATCGACGTTCCCGCGCTGCTGTAGTCGGCACCGCCATTGCTGTGATGGTTGCGCTTTTTTCGGTCGATTACACCGTTGAGCGTGGGGACACACTTGGAAAAATCGCAAAAGAGCATGGTGTCTCGGTAGCCGACATCGTCGAGCTCAACGACATTTCAAACCCGAACCTCATTCGGATCGGCCAGATATTGGTGATCCCCGGCGAGGAGGGGGAGCCCGACGTCGTCCACGTAGTGCAACGCGGCGAGACCCTGGGCAAGATCGCTCTCTCCTACGGGTCATCCGTGGCAGCCCTGGTGGAGAGAAACGCCATCTCGAATCCCAATCTGATTCGAGTCGGGCAGAAGTTGACGATCAGTGGATCGACCTCCGCAGGCACTGGATCCGGATCGGGCTCAGAAGAGGAGCCTGCCTCAACTCCACCCCCAAGCTCCAGCGGCCGATCGGGTAAGTTTTACGTAGTGAAGCGTGGTGATGGTCTGAACACCGTGGCAGCGAATCTAGGAGTGTCTGTAGCTCAAGTCGCCCAGGCAAATGGGATCATCGACAGCGTCATCTACTTCAACACGCGGCTTTTCGCCGACGGACCGTCCTACTCCTACAAGGGTGGCAGCGGAGAATCGTCATATACTGTCAAGTCGGGTGACCGTCTCGGCGACATCGCCTCCCGACACGGCACCTCTATCTCTCAGCTGGTCGCAGCCAACAATCTGGCCAATCCCAATCTGATTCGACCCGGTCAAGCCTTGACGGTGCCCGGAGGTTCGCGTTGGGTCTGCCCGGTCAACAAGGCTGCCTTCTTCAACGACTGGGGGTTCCCCCGCGGTGGCGGCTCCCGCTATCACGAAGGGAACGACCTGTTCGCGGCACACGGCTCGCCGGTATATGCCCCGGTGTCAGGATCTGTACAACAGAAGACTGGGTCTATCGGTGGAAAGCAGTTCAACCTGACCGGAGACGATGGCGCCTACTACATCGGATCTCACATGAGTGACTTTGGCAAGAGTGGGCGGGTCAATGCTGGCGATGTCATCGGATACGTGGGTAACACAGGCAATGCCGTCGGAACCAGCCCGCACCTCCATTTCGGGATGTACTACAAGGGGGTTGTGATCAACCCCTACCCGACCCTGGTCGAGAATGGCTGTAAGAAGTAGCTCGCAGCGTTAGCCCGGTCTGGTCATCTCGAATCGATCGCGAGTGTGAATGTAGGTGTTCCCCGCCATCCGGCCGATCGCCTGCAGCACGTCGTTGTCGACACGGGTGCCATCGAGAGCCTCCTCGATCACGTGTATCGCCACCACCTCACCGATGACGAGACGGGTGGACTTCTTGGCGCCGAGATCGATTATGTCCACGACCCGGCATTCGAGATTGGCCGGAGACTCAACCACCAGCGGTGCGTCCACCTGGGTTCCGACTTCGGCAGTGAGACCCGCTATTGCAAATTCGTCATCCTCGGCAGTGAACTTGCCTGAGGTGACACTCATCGCGGCCGCGACCGACTCCGAAACGATATTGACGGTGAACTCCCGGGACTTTTCCGCAAAAGTGACTGAATCCTTTGGTCGATCCGGATGACGGCCGGCCGAGAACAGCACCGTCGGTGGATCGGACGAAACCACGTTGAAAAACGAGAACGGAGCGAGATTGAAGCTCCCGTCGTCTCTTCTGGTGCCGATCCAACCGATCGGGCGGGGCACGACAAGCCCGGAAAGGAGCTTGTAGGCGTCTGTCGCCGCATCACCGGTCAGATCAAAGC
>JBAVIK010000118.1:0-11432 GCA_049686815.1 Acidimicrobiia bacterium
GCTCTGATACGACGCCTCGAATGTGGTCGGGTCGTCCATGATCGTCAAAAACCGGAAGATCGATCCAGGAGAATCCGGTCTCGAATCCAGTGCACCATATGACGTTGTCGACTTCGAGAATCCGGCCATCGCCAAGTTGGGGAAGACCACCCTCACTCACACCCGTGACACGGGGAACACGTATGGCCCCGGCACGGACCAGGTCACGCGGCTTCACCCTCACTATCGGTGCCGATTTGGACAGGAGCTTCGGTCTCAGCCGGCGACCGATCGGTGTACTTGTGTTGAGCACCCTCACCGTGATGAACCGGACCAACTTGACACCGAGGGTGCGTCCGAACCAGTTCTCAATCCGGAAGGGGACGACTGCTCCATGATTTCCGGCAATGTAGGCGGGTCCTGTCTTGGCGATCTCGAGTCCGATGTCAGCCCCTGAGTTGCCGAAACCCACGATGAGCGTCGGGCCATCGCGAAGCTGGGACGCATTCTTGTACTGGCTGGAATGGAGTTGGTTGATGTCCGGGCGAAGCGCCGCTCCAAAACGGGGGATCTTGGGGACCTGGTAGTCGGCCATGGCAACGACTGCGTTGTTGGCTGTCATCGGCCCCGACGTGGTCTCCAGAACGAATCGCCGACCGTCGTGGTCGAGTCGCTCCACTCGGACGGAGTTGCGCACGGGCAGCTTCTTGATCGTCGCAAAGTGCTCCAGAAAGTCTGCAATCTGGTCCTTTCCGACGTACGCATCCTTCGGGCCAGGAAAAGGCATTCCGGGAAGGCCGTTGAATCTTGCTGGTGTGAAGAGCAACAGCGAATCCCAGCGATTGCGCCAAGCATCACCCACACGCTTTCCGGCGTCGAGGATCACGAATTCCATGCCTCGTTCACGGAGCTCACTGCCGACCGCGAGACCGGTCTGGCCACCCCCAACTACAACCGTTTCGATGTGTTCGACGTCGCTCATGGGCTGAAAGTACGACTCGAGCGCTCAATTCGGTATCGGGAATACTCCTGAGGGGACCATCCCATGCTCCATAGCGAACAGAGTCGCGGCTGCCCGTGTCGAGACTTCGATCTTGCGGTACGCGTGTTGGATGTGGGTGTCGGCTGTCTTCGGCGAGATACCGAGTGATGTGGCGATTTGCTTGGTTTGAAGTCCGCGGGCGAGGAGACCGAGTACTTCCGTCTCTCTCTCCGTCAACCCCGCAGGTCGAGATGGTTGAGCAGCTTTTTGACCGGCCGCTTCGAGGACGGCAGACACCATCGTCGGGTCATATCGACCCTCACGTACCTGGTCATCGAGGAGGCCCGATGCAGTCTCTGGCGAAAGTGGGTGTCGGTGCGGTCGCGGTTCGGTCATTGCGTGATAGGCGTCGGCGACGGCGATGAGTCGTGCTGCACGACTCAGGGTCGATGCACCAGATCCTCGGTGATAGCCCGACCCGTCGAGGTGCTCGTGATGGCTCGACGCCACGGCTGCGAGACTTCCGAGAAATGGCGACCGGATGAGTATCCGCTCGGTGTGATAAGGGTGGAGGCGAACCTGTTCGACCTCGTCGGGAGTCAATTCGGTGGGTTTCTCCCAGACTCGGGGATCGATGGCAACTCGACCTACGTCGTGGACCCAGGCGGCCCGGCGAATCAGGGTTGTGTCTGCTTCGCTGAAGCCGCCGCGACGAGCGGCCCGACTTGCCAGGATCGCGACACCCTTCGAATGGCCTGACAGGGATGGTGAAATCAGGTCGGCGAAGTCGCCAATCGCGGCCAGGGCGTCGTCGATCGCCTGGTCTTCCAGCATCAGCTGTGGTCTCGGTTCAACGGCGAGAGTTTGCTCCCAAGCAGAGTCACCTGCGTCGGCTGCAGCGAAGATTCTCTCCGACTCCCCGAGGAAGACTGCGACTACCTCGGGATCGAATGCGCCACCACTCCGGCCACCTATCACCTCGATGGAGTGCATCTCGCCACCGATCAAGCGCTGGTATGCGGCGTCTCTCGCCAGAAGGGAGATTCGAAGTGCCAGCGGGAACGAGGATCCACGTGCTCTCTTTAGGCCACCCTTCCCGTCCCACCTATCACCAAGGTAATAGAACAGCCCGTGAATCTCCGATGGAAGCCCGAGACGTCTGGCGAGCATCTCCGCAACCTCGCACAGCGCCCGCTGATGGGGCTTTCTCTCTTTGATTGCCTTTGGTGCTCGTTTGGCAATCTCGAGCGCTCTCCCGAAACCCGCCATGTCTGGGGGAGGCATTGCGGCCAAGAGACCCTTGATCTGCTCGCGAGGCGATCCCCACAGAACTGGAACGAAGTGCTCGGTCAAGTCCCCCGCAAAGATGTCGAGAGCTTTGTCGACGTCGGTAGTGCACCCCGAGTAGTCGAGCAGACAGGCGTAGTAGACCTGCCGGGTCGTTTCCACGTCGACATCGAGACATCGGGCCAACTCCATAGCCATCAATGTGGCGTGAAAACCATGCTCGAAGGGAAATCCCATCGCAAGGTCGGTGGCGAGACAGAGCGAAGCGATGATCTCTGCGCTTCGCACCGATTCGGCTTGCTGACCGGTCACAGTCCCGAAGCGTAGGTATCACAATCAGCGCACCGGGGCGAGAGCCGATTCTTGGGTCAGTAACCCTCTTGGCCCAGTTGGACGTTTCCAGCGAATGTGTTGCCGTCCTCTTCGATGGTGTCGAAGACGATTCGCTGACCTTGCCTCAAAGTGCGAAAAACCGAGCCCTTCAACGAGCCGGGCCGGAGGTAGACCTCAGAGCGGTCGATGTCGAGGACGACGATGCCTGCTCCGGTTACAGGGTCGTAGGTTTTGACAACACCCTGATCCATGGGTCAGGCCTTGACTACTTTGCCGGCGCGTATACATGAAGTGCAAACACGTGCGCGACGGGTGTTGGACCCATGTTGGACACGGATTCGCTGGATATTCGGCAACCAGCGGCGATTGTTGCGTTTGTGGGAGAAGCTCACGGACTTCCCGTAGCTGGGCTCCTTGCCGCAGATCTCACACCGATAAGACATGGCTGATTCTCCTGGAATGGTCAGAGTGATGGAACGGATACGAAAGACCCGTATGACCGATATGGGATCTTAGCTATCTCCAACTGCAACTCCCATTTCACCATTCAGCTCAACCATGTCGGCGCATACCATTACCGTGAGCTGATGGCGTCACTCGTCCGCCTCGCAGAGATCGACACCAGCGAGCTCAAGGGAATCGGCCCAAAGAGCTCGGCCGCCCTGGCAGAGCTAGGTATCAGAAACGTGGCCGACCTACTCCATCATGTACCGCGACGTTATATCGACCGATCACAACGCTCCGACATCGCCCAAACCCCGATCGGCCGGGAGGTCACCCTGATAGGGGAGGTTGCGTCCGTGGCGAGCAGGAGACCCCGTCGCAACATGATCATCATCGAGGCCACAATCACCGATGACACCGCCAAGATGAAGGCTGTTTGGTTCAATCAGCAGTTCCGCCTGAACCAGCTCACCGAGGGGTCGATTGTCGCTCTCTCCGGCGTGGTGGAGCCTTTCAGGGGATCCCTGCAGATGAAGAGCCCCGACGTCGATGTTCTCGACTCTCCCTCGGAGAGCCTGCTCACTGGTCGAGTGGTCCCCATCCATCCGTCTCTCGCAAAGCTGAAGGTCGGCACGATTCGTCGAGCGATGCACAACGCCTTGGTGCGTGCCAAGCCGATCGACGACACCGTCCCGGTGGAATTTCTCGCCACGCATGGTCTGATGAATCGGGACGACGCCTTCCAGGCAATTCACTTCCCGGAGTCTCTCGATGAAGTGGCTCCGGCCCGAACCCGGCTGGTCTACGACGAGCTGTTTCGTCTCGAGCTGGCGCTGGCCATGCAGAAACGTCGCCAGATCGCTGAATCCAACGGAATCGCCCATGTCTTCACCGGGTCCCTGGTAGACCAATTCATCGAGGGTCTCCCCTACGAGTTGACACGGGCTCAGACGAAGGTTCTCGGTGAGATCGAAGCAGATCTCCTGGCTCCCCACCCCACTCATCGGTTGCTTCAGGGCGAGGTTGGTTCAGGGAAGACAGTCGTCGCAGTGGCGACCGTTCTTCGTGCCGTTGAAGGCGGATGGCAGGGAGCCGTGATGGCACCCACGGAGGTACTGGCGGAACAGCACTACATCGGAATACGGAGTCTTCTCGGTGAAGCCGGGTTGTCACCCGATCCACTCCGAGCCCCTCACTCTCTCGGCATGGAGAGCCTTTTTGGGACAGAGGGCCCGGCGGTCCACCTCGGGTTTCTCACGGGTTCGGTCGCCACCGCCAACTACCGGTCTGACATCAGCCGTCAGGATCTGTTGGCCGACATCACGTCCGGCCAGGTCGATCTGGTGGTTGGAACACATGCGCTGATCCAGGATGGAGTCCACTTCGACCGTCTCGGGATCGCGGTAGTCGATGAACAGCACCGATTTGGAGTGGCTCAGAGGGTCCAATTGCGGGACAAGGCCGGAGACGCCGAACCGGACCTGATCATCATGACCGCAACGCCAATCCCCAGGACGCTGTCGATGACCCTCTATGGCGACCTCGACGTCTCGATCATCGATGAGATGCCACCAGGACGGACCCCGGTGCTCACCAAGCAGCTTTCGAAGGTCGAGGAAACATCTGCCTGGGAGCTGATCGCATCAGAGGTCGCTGCCGGACGTCAAGCATTCGTGGTGTGCCCACTGGTCGACGCAAGCGAGAAAGTCGAAGCTGCCTCGGCAACTGCCGAGCACATGCGACTTACCGGGCTTATGCCGGGTCTATCGGTCGGCCTCATCCATGGCCAATTGCGCCCTGCCGAGAAAGAGAGCGTCATGGCGTCGTTCAGGTCAGGTGAGATCGATGTTCTCGTCTCGACCACTGTCATTGAAGTGGGGATCGACGTCCCAAATGCCACGGTCATGGTGATAGAGGACGCCGATCGATTCGGTCTCAGCCAGCTGCACCAACTGAGAGGTCGAGTCGGCCGCGGTGAGTACCCGGGTCATTGTGTCCTCCTTGCCGATCCCGGTACCGAGGACGGAGAAGACCGCTTGAAAGCGATGGTCACGACCAACGACGGCTTTCGCCTTGCCGAGGAGGATTTGCGAATTCGGGGACAGGGCACTGTTTTTGGGACACGCCAATCGGGTGTCAAGGATCTTCGCCTTGCCAACATCCTCGAGGATTTCGATTTGCTGGTAGCGGCCCGTCGTGACGCGTTTGGCCTGGTGGATTCCGACCCGTTGTTGGTCGAACATCCCGAGTTGGCGGCCGAAGTTCGCGCCATGCTGGGTGACTCGGTCGAGTGGTTGTTTGTGAGTTGAGATGAGGATCATCGCCGGTGCGGCCCGAGGCCGCCGACTGAAGGCACCCGACACCACCGGAACGCGTCCCGCGACCGACCGTGTCAGAGAGGCAGTCTTCTCAGCCATCGGCTCATGGGTTGAAGACGCCAACGTCGCCGATCTCTACGCCGGATCGGGCTCGTTTGGACTCGAAGCCTTATCCAGGGGCGCCCAATCGGCGGTGTTCGTCGAAAACGGCCGAAAAGCCCTGCAGACGCTGAGAGAGAATGTGGCCACCGTGGGTCTGGGTGGGAAAGTGGTCGAGGGTCCGGTGGATGGCTTTCTCAGGCGGGAACAAGGAAAAGACGCCCGATTCCACCTGGTCTTCATCGACCCACCATGGGACCAGACCACCGATGTGATGGAGGGCGAATTTC
Source organism: Acidimicrobiia bacterium (assembly GCA_049686815.1). Classification (GTDB taxonomy): domain Bacteria; phylum Actinomycetota; class Acidimicrobiia; order Spongiisociales; family ZC4RG35; genus JBAVIK01. Next base: position 5,733 of record JBAVIK010000118.1, read on the forward strand.
TCGCTCTGAACTCCCTTCTTGCCCCCCACGGCGAGGTCGTAGCCTCGAGGAGACATACCGACCGGATCCCCGAACACCCTGAAAACTGGCGGGTTGCCACCAAAAAGCGCTACGGAGATACAAGAATTCTCAGATACGAGAAGCTTGAAAGTGATCAATGACCACAGCGCTGTGCCCCGGCAGTTTCGATCCGCCGACCAATGGTCATGCGGACATCATCAGCCGTGCCGCCAAGACATATGAGAGGTTGATTGTCTCGGTGATAGACAATCCGTCGAAAAGTGCGATGTTCACCATCGAGGAACGGATCGAGATGCTTCGGTCCATCCATGGCGTCAATGTCGAGGTGACCTCGTTCGCCGGTCTCTTGGTCGACCATGTGCGAGAAGTGGGCGCTGACGTCGTGGTGAAAGGTTTGCGCACTGTCGATGACTTCGAATACGAGGACCAGATGGCGCAGATGAATCGTCACCTGACCGGTATGGAAACCGTCTTCATGTCGACAAGCCCCCAATACAGTTTCATCTCTTCGTCGCTGGTCAAGGAAGTCGCACGGCTCGGTGGATCGATGAGCGGTCTGGTCCCCGACGTGGTGGAAAACGCATTGAAGGAGCGGTTGTCATGACCCAAGAAACGCCAACAGACAACGTCACTGAGTTGATAATCGACGCAACCGGTAGGCCGGAGCCGACAGACATACTCGAGATCGTCGACGACCTGATCGTCAATCTCCACGAGGCGAAGACCATGCCGCTCTCCTCCAGTGCTCTCGTCGACCGCGAGCAGTTCCTGACATTGCTCGAGAGTCTTCGAGCGAGTCTTCCCGACGAACTTCGTGCGGCGCGCTGGATGGTCAGGGAGCGTGAAGCCTTCATCTCTCGGACAAACGAGAAGGCACGTGAGATCGTTGACAAGTCGCGTGCTGAGGCCGACAGGCTCGTCTCCGACTCCAACATCGTGGCTGAGGCCGTGGAAGAGGCCAACATTCTCGTCCGTCGAGCCGAAGGAGAGGCGAGAAAACTTCGCCTGGAGACTGAGGACGAGATCGAAAAGAAGCTCCAACGTGTCGAGGCTCTCCTGGTGGACATCATGTCCCAGGTTCATTCGGCTCGTGACGAGCTGCACCATGCACGGCCACGTCCACCCGAGGTGCCGGTCTAAAGCTCAACCGACCATCCTGTCGAGCCTGGCTGAAGCTAGAAAGCGGTGCCTGCGTTTCGCAGGTAGCACCTAGCGGGTGCCGTGGGGTTGGATCAATTCGGGAACATGTTGTGAAATGGGACAGTGAGCAACGAATCCGCCCATCAATTGATCATCAAAGCGGACGATCTAGTCGGGCACCCTGAGAAGCAGCGACCATTTCACGAGGAGCTCGAGGTGACGCTTCGAGTGGTGGATTCGACTGTCGACGGACCACTTGTGGTCAGTGGAGTCACGCGGGGAACCGTCGACGGGGTTCAGGCGTCGTTCGATGTTTCGGCTGAGGTCACGATGCGCTGTGCGCGGTGCCTCATCGAGTGGACTGAGTCCATGGACGTTGCCGGGTCACAGCACTTCTCGAAAGTCCCCGACGATGATGGGTATGGGATCGTCAACGGGACAATCGACGTGGGGTCGCCATCGGTGGATGAGTTTGCCCTGGCTTTGAAAGCGGCGCCGGTGCATGACCCGGCATGTCTCGGTTTGTGTCCGACCTGTGGTGCCAATTTGAACGACGACCCTTGTGACGGACATCCAGAGGAGTCCGATTCTCCCTTCGCTGCGTTGGGCGATCTTTTCGACTCGTGAATACCGGGGTCGGGAACTTTGCCCAATCCGGTAAACCGACTTGAATGGAAGACATTGCGGCGTCTCGTCAGCACAGCACTGATCGCCGCCTGTACTCTGTTCATCCCCCGAAAGCCAAGGAGTGCCCCCGATGGCGGTACCCAAGAAAAAGATGTCGCGCTCGCGGACACGCCAGCGCAAAGCAGCCTGGAAGGTCTCTGCACCCAACTCGGTCGCCTGTGAGCAGTGTGGCAAGCCAAAACTGCAACACCGTGCATGTCGCGAGTGCGGGACGTATGCGGGCCGCGAAGTCTTAGAGACCAACTAAGAGCTTTGCCTCGCATCGCCCTCGACGCAATGGGGGGCGACCACGCCCCTGCAGAGACGGTCGCCGGTGCCGTGGACGCTGCCGAACTCGGTGTCGATGTGGTACTCGTTGGTCAACGCGAGGTTCTAGACAGAGAGCTCGGGAAACACGGTGTCAGCCTTCCCATCGTGGACGCACCTGACGTGATCGGAATGGGTGACGACCCCTCTCATGCGTTGAGGGAGAAGCCTGAGGCATCCATCAGCGTCGCGGCCAAGTTGGTCAGACAGGGGTCGGCATCGGGGTTCGTTTCTGCCGGCTCCACGGGTGCGGCGATGGCCGCGGCCGCGATTCTCATCGGGCGTATCAAAGGTGTGACCAGACCAGCGATTGCCACCACTTTCCCCACGCCGGGAACACCCACGATCGTTCTCGACTCCGGCGCCAACCCGGAGGTCAAACCGGAGCAGCTTGCTCAATTTGGAATCATGGGCTCCATCGCGGCCCAGACTCTTTACGACGTCGAGCGGCCACGCGTAGGGCTCCTTTCAAACGGTGAGGAAAAGGGGAAAGGGCGCGACCTCGAACGAGCTGCCTATGAAATGCTCGAGGAAGGACCAACCAACTTCATCGGAAATCTCGAGGGCCGCGATATCGCCACTGACAAAGCTGACGTCATCGTTACCGATGGATTCACCGGGAACATCTTCCTCAAGACAACCGAGGGCGCGGCAAAACTGATCACTCAATACCTTCTCGAGGCCGTGTCCGAGTTGCCACCCGAGCTTCAAGAGCAGATCTTCCCCACTCTGGCCAAGGTCCGAAACCGGCTCGATTACGAGACTTACGGCGGAGCCCAGCTGCTCGGCATCAAGTCGAACGTTGTCATAGCCCACGGGAGCTCCAGTCGGGTTGCCATCTGCAATGCCGTCAAAATGGCGCGTGACGGTGCCGAGAAAGATCTTCCAGGGCGGCTCGAGTCTGTGCTGACATGAGTCTTGAAGAACGACTCGGACATCAATTTGACGACCCCGCCCTGTTGCGATTGGCCCTCACCCACCGGTCGGTGAGTGCCGACGACCCGGCACGCAACGACAACGAGCGTTTGGAGTTCTTGGGTGACGCCGTACTCCAGTTGGTGGTTACAGACCTGCTCTATCGCTCATACCCACATCTCGCCGAGGGTCAGATGGCCAAAGTGAGAGCTGCTGTGGTCAGTCGACCCTCGCTTGCTGAGATCGCTCGGAATCTCGACCTCGGATCGGAGATCGAGTTGGCCTCCGGAGAGGAGCGCACCGGTGGCAGAGGCAAGGATTCGATTCTCGCTGATGCACTCGAGGCAGTGCTCGGCGCCGTCTTTCTCGATGCGGGATTTGAAGCTTCCCGGCAGACGGTCAGGGGGTTGTGGGCCGAACGGGTGGCGGAGCGCGCCAAGCACCCCGGAGTCAAGGACTACAAGACGAGACTTCAAGAGTTCCTGGCCAGGGACGGGCTGGCACCCGTCTATGAGGTCGAGGGGAGTGGTCCCGATCACGATCGACGATTCACCGCCAGAGTTCTCGTCGATGGAAGGACGCTTGGCGATGGTGAGGGACGATCGAAGAAGGAAGCTGAGCAGGCCTCGGCCGCAGAGGCTCTCACGTCACTCACAGCAGCTCGTCGCTGAGAAGTCGCTCCTTTCTCGCCCTGAGGTCGAGATACCATGTCGTGTACATCGCAGCGATCCCTGCGACGATCAGCCCCTGAGCCACGACGATCAGCAAGGCACCGATCGTGATTCCGAGCCCCATCTGGCCCACGAAAGCCAAAGGGATTGCCACCAGCTGGATCAGTTGAATCGCAATCGACCCGAGAAGTCCAACCACCAATAGGTACCCGAGGGTCGGCCACCAACGGCCTCGTACCAGCTGGAAGCTACGACGGAGTGAGCCAATGATCCCACGCCTTTCGACTGCCACGACTGAGCTCCACATCGACAACATGACCGCTAGCCACAGGCCGGGCCCCAGCAATACCAGAGACAGTACGAAAGCGATGAAGAGACTCGTCGTGGTTGGCGTGCCGACGATCCCCAGTGGAACGAACCAGGCGATCAACCCGGCAACCAATAGGCCGCCGATGGCGAGAAGGGCCACCAAACCCGTGACGAGGCCAAAGGCATATCGTCGCAAGGCGAATCTCCTCGCCTCGGAGCCGGACATCATGAACCCTGCGGCGTCGGTAGCTATCACACGATGACTGGCGATATAGACAAACACAGCCGCGAGAGCCTGAATTAGGACTGTCGCTGCGGCAGCCCTGAAAAAGGGCCAGGCCAGATCGAGGACCGCGTCGCTGGGGAGTGTGTCGAGGAGGGTCGGGTTGTTGAAGACGAGGTCCAGGAACTCGGTCGCGTCGCTCAGACGGAACACGAGAAACCCGGCGAACCCCGCGGGTATGAAGGCCCAGAGAGCCGACGAGATCAGCGACTTCCAGGTGCGGGCTAGTGAATTCATCGCATCACCGAGTAGTTGACCGAATGGGCGAGGCTCTATCTGCATTGGCTGGGTACCGTACCTGGCCCCTGCTGGGAGTTATGACTGCCCGAGTTGCCTGAAGTCGAGACGACGAGACGCCACTTGCAGACCGCCGTTCTTAGCAGGGCCTTCACCGGGGTGCAGGTGTCGCACGATCGAACGGTGCGGCACAATGCGTCCTACGAAGAGGTGGTCGGGCGTCTCACCGGCCGAACAGTGGAGTCCGTGGGCCGTCGCGGCAAATTTCTACTGTTCGAGCTTGACGATGCCTTCGTGATGGTCGCTCACCTTGGGATGTCCGGCCGATTCTCGGTCGATGAGCCAACCGATAAGCGGCTGCCGCACACTCATTTCGTTGCCACGATGGACAACCGTGTCGAACTGAGATTCATCGACCCGCGCACTTTTGGTTTTGTTGCCGTGTATGACGAAGACGAGTTGACACACAGTGGTTTGAATCGTCTAGGGCCCGACGCCTGGGAATCTCCCCCCTCGGTAGGGGCTCTGTTGGAATCTCTCCAGGGCCGGACGGCCCCGATAAAGGCGTTGTTGCTCGATCAGCGCCTGATGGCAGGATTGGGCAACATCTATGCCGATGAGGCCTTGCACCGCGCCCGAATCTCGCCACTAACACCCGGCGGTCGGCTGCGGCGGGCCGAACTGCAGCGTCTACTCGATGCCGTTGCAGTGGTGCTGCAAGACGCCATCGAGCGAGGTGGCACGACGCTGGAGGATCTCGCCTATCTGCTGCCCGACGGAAGGGCTGGTGAGAATCTGGAGAGACTCAGGGTGTACGCACGGGCGGGCGAACCATGTCTCGCCTGTGGCAGCGAGATCCAAAAGACGGTCGTCCGAGCGCGGTCGACGCACTATTGCGCCGTGTGCCAGCCAGATGTCTGACAAGGCGGTCCGGGCATACGTGAGTGGTCACGTCCAACAGGTTGGGTTCCGGCAAAGTTGTCGCAGTGTTGCCCGTTCGCTTGGCCTGGTCGGTTGGGTTCGGAACCTCGCGGATGGCCGGGTGGAATTCATGGCCCAGGGTGGCTCTGAAGACGTAGATGCCCTCGTCACCTGGGCCTGGGTAGGGCCGGTGTCGGCGCGTGTAACCGG
>JBAVIK010000119.1:0-6173 GCA_049686815.1 Acidimicrobiia bacterium
TCATCTAGTCTTGCGTCGCCTCAAGGGGTAGTGGATAGCGAGCTCGCAAGCTCTGATTCCGCCAAGACCTGTAACCGTGAAAGGGCAGTTGCGAGTACCTCTTGGGCGGCAAACGCAGGATCGTGCCCTGAAGAACCGAGGAGATCGCCTTGACCATGACAGAACGAAAACTGTCGACAACCCGCTGGTATGCCCTTCCGTTCGCTGATGTTTTGGAACAACTCGGGACCGATGCCGAACACGGTCTCGCATCGGATGAGGTCCAGCGACGGATAGCCACCTACGGAGCGAACGTCATCGCCAGCGAGCCCCCGCCGACGACGTGGGACATGGCGAAGGGCCAGCTGTCGAATCCGATGAACATCATGCTGTTGATCGTCAGTGTCGCCAGCTTCGCGATAGGTCAGGCTGCAACCGGAATGGTGGTCGGCGCGTTGGTCCTGTTCAACGTGATCATGGGTACGAACCAGGAGCGCAAGGCGATGGCGAGTGTTGATGCCCTCGCTCAGCTTCAGGTGCCGACCGCCCGGGTGCGCCGCTCCGACCGGGTGGAGGAGGTCGATGCCAGTGGCCTTGCCCCTGGTGACATATTGCTTCTGGAAGCCGGCGACATCGTGCCCGCGGATTCGCGGATAATCACATCAGCCTCCCTCGAGGTACAGGAGGCATCACTCACCGGGGAGAGTGCTCCAATCGCCAAGGATGCGATGACCTTGCCGGACGGGGATACCGCCCTCGGGGACCGAACCAACCTCGTGTTCCAGAACACGCAGGTCACCCGGGGCTCGGCGACCGTTGTCGTGGTGGCCACTGGCGCAGAGACCCAAATGGGGCGTATCGCCGACATGGTCACCGCGACCAAACGCACCAAATCCCCCCTGCAGCTCGAGCTGGATGGGCTCACCAAGGTGTTCGGGTTCCTCGCCTGGGGCGCCGTTGCCGTCATTGCCATCGTGGGCATTGCCCGAGGTCAGGATCGCGACACCCTCATCTTGCTCGCCATCTCCACGGCGATCTCCGCCATACCGACCGGGCTGCCGACATTCGTCCAACTGATGCTGGCGTCCGGTGCCCAACGTCTTGCCGAGCACAAGGCGGTGGTCAAGTCGCTCACCGATGTCGAGACTCTCGGTGGCACGACAGTTATCAACTCCGACAAGACCGGCACGCTGACGATGAATGCCATGACTGCAACCACCATGCTCACCGGTGGCGTTTGGTACACCATCGACGGTGGCGGCTATGCAAAGACCGGAGCAATCAGGGGTGTCGCCGGAGCGCCTACACCCGATTTCACCAGGCTCGCTCTCGGTCTCACCCTGTGCAGCGATGCAACAGTCGCAGACGACGAGTCGATCATTGGCGATCCGACCGAGGCAGCCCTGGTGGTCCTCGCAGCCAAGGTGGGAGTCGACGCGGAACAGACCCGTCGCGCTCTGCCACGGCTGGCCGAGGTTCCGTTCGATTCGGAGTACAAGTTCATGGCGACGTTTCACCAAGTCCCCGCCAATGCCACGGGGGGACTCGCCGATTTCTCCCACGTCGTGGTGGTCAAGGGTGCTCCGGACGTTGTCATCGAAAGATCTGCCGAGGCTCTGTGGCAGGGCGAGACAGCGGCGATGGCCGAAGTGCGCGATGACTTGCTCGCCGCCAATCGCGAGCTGTCTGAGAAAGGTCTCCGTGTGTTGGCCTTCGCCGCCAAGGGGCTGTCGTCGGAAGAGTTTTCCGCAGCTTTGTCGGATCCGATGGCGGCGGTCTCCGATCTCGACCTGATCTCCCTTGTCGGGATCATTGATCCACTACGCATGGAAGCCCGAGATGCTGTCCAGCAGGCACTAGCCGCCGGGATCGATGTCCGGATGATCACCGGTGACCACACCATCACAGCCAGGGCGATCGCCGACCAGTTGGGTCTCGGCCCCGGTGTGATCACCGGCACAGATCTGGGTGCGTTGGACGATGCAACAGTGATCGCCCAACTCAAGGATCTGCATGTGTTTGGGCGGGTCGCGCCCGAGGACAAGGTCCGGCTCGCCAGACTCATGCAGGAATCCGGAGAGGTGGTGGCTATGACCGGCGACGCCGTCAATGACGCCGCCGCGTTGAAACAGGCGGACATAGGTGTCGCCATGGGGTCGGGCTCCGAAGTGACCAAACAGGCCGGGAAACTGATACTCACCGATGACAACTTCGCCACGCTTGTTCGTGCCGTCGATCTCGGTCGGGACATCTATCGACGCATTTCGTCGTACGTCAAGCTCCAGCTGACGGTTTTGTCATCGGTTCTCCAACTGATGCTGTTGGCGACGATTCTCAACATAAACGGAGGCGTAGCGCTGTTTCCGATGATGTTGCTGTTCGCCAAGTTCTTCGTCATCGCCACCGTGGTCGTCGGTTTCATTGTTGACGTGCCCGATCCGAGCGTGATGCAACGTCCGCCACGTGTGCCCGGGACGAAGATCGCCAACAGGGCACAGTCCATCAGATGGTTCCTCGGCGGGCTTCTGATCGCAGCGCCAGCCCTTCTCCTGCTCGAGTTGGGACCGGATGAGCCGAGCACGACCGTGGGATCGGCGTCGATGACCATGGCATTTGCGGTTGTCGCCCTCGCCGGGGTGAACAACGGTCTGATGATGCGTCGCGAACGCCAGTCCTGGTGGTCGGCGCCGCTGTTCCCGTTCATGGGATGGGTGATGCTCGGTTGGTTTCTCACGTGGGCGGCGGTTGAGCTTGGGATGTTCCAGCGCATGCTCACGACCGTCTCGTTGAGCGGCGGACAGTGGCTGGTCGTCATCGCCCTTTCACTCGTCAGCCCGCTCTTCGTAGCCATCGACAAGATGATGCAGAGGCGAAGCGTCGGTTCGTGAAGTGGATCCTCTACGGCACCCACTTCTCTTCAATGTCGGTGACCTCACCGTCGGTGATGGTGACCCAGATCCCAAGTCGGAACTCTTGGGAATCGAGGAATGCGATCCAATCGCTGAACGGCCCGTCGACGAACTCGTTGGGATCGCCTGATAGATACCAACGAACCGGGGTGTCGGGGCCCACGTTGAGGTCGCGCAACTGTGTGTTCAGGTTTCGCACGTAGTAGTCATTGGGCGGAGGTGATTCCTCGCCGTCCTCTGCTGAGGCGATGACAGCGGCGTCGCCGGAGAACCAGCAGGCCAGGTCAAACGATATTCCATTTGTGTCGTAGGACGCGACGATCCCGTACCAAACACCGTCTCCGAGCACGTCGGTCCCCGGTGTGCAACCCGATCCCTCGGCGAGCAGGTTGGTTTCGTTCGTTGTCGTGGATGGAGCAACGGTCGTGGTTGTCGTTGGGCGCTGAGTGATGGTCGTTGTCGCCGGGGCGGCTGTCGTTGTAGTCGACTCGGCTGTGCTCGATGTCGTCGAGGCGGCCTCGTCGGGTGAGCATGCGGCCAGGGGGAGGGCGATTGTCAATGTGATGAGCATCCACTTCTTCATCGTCGGTATTAGAGCAGTTCTTGCAGGTCCAACAGCCGGTTGAGCCTCGTTTCCTCTTTCGTCGGACACGGTGGGCCTACTGGCGGGATATCGCCGGGTGGCGACGACGGGAAGCGGCAGCAGAGCCCGCGATCACCGTTGCACCGAAGAGCTGTAGGAGTGTCACCGACCAAGGCAGATCATGTGGGTGATGGCGGCCGGGGCGGGCATGCGGCGAGGCACTGCGGGCTGCCGGCGGTGACGGCCCTACTACTAGGAGTGGGCACGTCTTCTAACATCGTCCGAAGATGGCATTCACATTCAGCGCCCCGCTGTGGCTCTATTCAGGCGAGAACGCCTGGCATTTCGTGACATTGCCCGAAGACCTGTCCGACGACATCGAGGAGTCGGCATCGACAGCCAAACGTGGCTTCGGGTCGGTCCGGGTGGCGGTCAGTGTTGGGGAGACGACATGGGAGACCTCCCTGTTCCCCGATTCCAAGGCAGCCTCGTACGTCCTGCCAATCAAGAAGTCGGTTCGTGATCGCGCGGGTCTCAGTATCGGTGAAGATCACGCATTCGACATCACATTGCTCGACGGGTGAGGCCGACGTCTTAGCCGGGTAGGACGCCGGCTCAGGTATGAATTCCTTGACGTGCATCTCGAGCGAGCAGGTCGTCGATCTGACCCACTGCCAGTGTCAGCCCCTCAACCATGCCCATTTCGACCATTTGCTCCATGGCCTCCACCGACGGGAATGTGCTCTCGATCATCATCCGGGTGCCGCCTGACTCGTTGGCGTCGATAGCGATTCTCGCCCTCGTAGTAGGCATGTCTGCGACCGGTTTCCCCTCATCGTCGGCGAACCCGTCTTCGAATTCGAGGCGATGTGGCGCTTCAACATCGAGGACACGCCACCATCCATGGAATTTCTCGTCGTCGGGTCCCGTCATGTAATACGTGACGGTGCCTCCTGGGGTGAGATCGTGATCAACGAACGTCGCCGGATAGGTCGGCGGTCCCCACCACCGCTCGAGTTGACGCGGGTCTTCCCACAATTGCCAGATCCGAGACGCTGGCGCGTCGAAATCTGCAGTGAGTGTCAGGGTCAGAGCTTTGGTGTCCTTGCGGACATGGGCAACCGTCATCTTTTCTCTCCACTTTCTGGTTCGTTGATGATTTCACTCATCCGGTCGATTCGGCCTCGCCAAAGCTCTTCGAGCTCCTCGAGGAGGCTGTAAGCAGTTCGGATGGTGTCCACGTTGCCCCGCACGAGTTGCTCACGCCCGCGGGGGCGTTTGGTCACCAGTTCAGCCTGTTCAAGGATGGCAACGTGTTTCTGAACTGCGGCAAAACTCATCGTGTAGCAGCGGGCCAACGCCGACACCGAGTAGTCCTCGGTCATGGTTCGGACAACGATGTCGCGGCGGGTGGCATCGGCCAGCGCATGGAACAGCAGATCGACCTGCTCCTGACTCATCATTTCTACAACCATATGGTTGTACGTTAACCGATCTGTGACGAAGGCACAAGGCGATGATCGCCGACCATTCCCGGGGGGGACGATCACTCGATCCCACCCACGTAGACGTGGAGTGGTAGCTATATAGAGGAGCCATGGCAGGTCGCTCATCCGGCAAAAGCATTCCAAATGACGTCCCAACGTCACGCATTCGCCTGTTCTGGATCCCCCTGGGAGCCGGAGGTGTCGGGTTCGTCCGGTTGAACGGGCGAATCTATGAGCTGATCGAAGCCCTGGGTCAGCGAAGAAGTCCATTGGATCTCTATCACACCGCGTTGGAGATTCGTTCCGATGACACCCGGTGGGTGGTAGAGAACGCCTGGCCTAGCCCGGATTCAGATTTCTCGGCACGTGGTGTGGTCGTCGAGGGTCCCGTGTTCAACAAACGCCTGGCACGCCTCCGACCGTTCCGCTACGAGATCAGGCGTTGGCAAAACGGTGTCATCCCCGATGCCGGTGCGGTCGGAACAAGAACTGAACTCCTCAGTGCCGATGCGGAGGTGGCAAGGAGCGTGCTCAGCCTCGTGGAAGAGGTACCGCCGTTGGTCTGGGGTCGTGATGAGATGCAGACCGGTGAGATGTGGAACTCGAACTCGGTCATCTCATGGCTTTTGACCCGGGCGGAGTTTCCCATCGACACGATCCATCCTCCCGAGGGCGGGCGGGCGCCAGGGTGGGAGGCGGGCACCCGCATAGCTGGTTGGGGCCAAGCCAAGTCACGTCGGAATTAGCTTCGCATCGATGAGATCCGTTGCCTTCCTACGAAGCATCAATATTCCGGGTCGCCGTGTGAGCAAGGAACAGCTGATCGGCGTGTTCGAGGATCTGGAGTTCACGAACGTCGACACATTTCTGGCCAGCGGGAACGTGCTGTTCGATCATGATGAAACCGCTGACCCGAAGTTGCTCCGGGAAGCGCTCACGTCCTCGCTTGGCTATGACGTCCCGACCACTCTGCGCTCGGCGAACGAGATCCAAGAAATCTCATTGTTCCAGCCATTTGGAGACGAAGACGTCTCGAGACTCAATGGCAAGCCTCAGGTCGTCCTTCTGTTCGGTTCACCGACCTCCACGGAACGTCAGCTGGCTCTAAATCTCGCCGGCACTGCCGACCTGCTCGTATTCGCCCAACGTGAGTTGCATTGGCTGCCACCCGGAGGGGTATCCGATAGCAAGTTGAATCTCAAGGCAATCGCCGAT
>JBAVIK010000120.1:0-17215 GCA_049686815.1 Acidimicrobiia bacterium
CGTTCTTGACTACTCGGCCCCCGGCGCGCACGATCCGGCCATCTCCTGTCACCAACGTCACTTCGAGAACCCGCTCCCGAGTGCCGTAGAGACGCCCTCGACGAAGCGACGAGGCACCGGCCGCAAGGACACCCCCTACGGTGGAGCGACCCGCCGATTCAGGTAGCACGGCTGTCTGATTTCGCTCGGCAAGCATCGATTCGACGTCTTCAACCCGGGCCCCGGCCCCCAGAACGACCGTCAAGTCGTCCGGCTCCCAGACTTCGACATCAGAAAGGCGATCCATGGTCATGACGATGTCGGGCGGAGCCGGATCTCCATAGCCGGAGCGGGTTCCCCCACCCCAGACCTGAACATTGAGCGATTTGGCAGACGCGTGACGTAGCACCTTGGCCACATCCTCGGGAGTCTGCGGTGAAACCACGAGATCAGCCCGAGGCGCATCTGCGACCTCGGCCCTCAGATGAGAGAGTGATTGGGTCAAACCCAGACACCCTCCGGCAGCTCCTTGCGACGGACACCGCCGAAGTCGAAACAACGAGATCCTTGGGGAAGGATCTTGTTTGGGTTGAACAGGCCCTGAGGATCGAAGGCCTCCTTGAGACGAGCTTGTGCGTCGAGGTCGATCTCGGTGAAGGTGGCCCTCATCATGTCCCTCTTCTCGACTCCGACACCATGCTCACCAGAGAGGGCACCCCCGTTCTTGAGACAAATGGCCACGATCTCGTCGCCGGCGCGGTGAACCCGCTCGTTGATGTCCGGCTCCGACGCATCAAATGCAATCAGCGGATGCAGGTTCCCATCCCCGGCGTGAAAGACATTGAGCATCGTGAGGTCATATTTGTCGGCGATCTCGTAGACCGCCGCCATCGTCTCCACCAACTTGGTGCGAGGCACTACCGCATCATGGAGGTAGTAGTCCGGAGCGAGTTGAGCAATCGCCCCGAACGCCGACTTGCGACCCTTCCAAAGAAGCTCGCGGTGTTCCTGAGACTCAGCCACCTCCACGCTTGTTGCAGCATTGGCGATGGCAATGTCCGAGATCAGCCCGGCTTCAGCCTCCACACCTCGAGTCTCGCCCACCACCTCGGCCAGCAAGACGGCCGCTGCCTCGGTGGGCAGCCCAGCGTGGAGCCAGTTCTCGACGGCCTGGACCATCCTCTGATCCATGAGCTCGAGAGCCGCTGGCACCATCCCTGCAGCGATCACCTGGCTGACGGTCTTGGCAGCATCTTCGACGCTCGGGAACCCCATCAAGAGGGTGCGAACGTCGGGATCTATCGGTAAGAGACGGACAAGGGCACGTGTGACAAGCCCGAGTGTTCCCTCCGAGCCGACCACGAGTCCTTTGAGGTCGAGACCGGGGGCATCAGGCGCCAAGCCGCCAAGGGTGACGATCTCACCGCCGGGTAGGACCACCTCGAGCCCGAGAACGTGACTCGTAGTGCTCCCCTCGGCAAGACAATGCGGCCCCCCCGAGTTGTTCGCAACGTTTCCTCCGATGGTGCACGCCGACTGTGACGAGGGGTCGGGAGCGAAATGGAGCCCGTAAGGCTCGGCGGCCCGACTGAGATCCAGATTGATAACACCCGCACCAACCCAGGCAGTCTGATTGTCGACGTCGATGTCGATCTTGTTCATCGCAGTGGTCGAGACGACGATCCCGCCTTCGGTAGGGCTGGCGCCGGCAGCCAGGCCTGTGCCCGCACCTCTGGGGACGATCGGCACGTCATGTTTCTCTGCGATCCGCACGACATCAGCTACGTGCTCAGCGCTCTGAGGAAAGGCAACACAGGTGGCGTGACCTCTCATCAAGGAGGCGTCTTTGCTGTAGAGGTGGAGCTCGAGTGGCTCCTCGAGGACGTTCTCGACACCAAGAGCAGCCCGGAGATCGTCGACGAGATTCATCAGCGGAGGCTACATCCCGGCTCGGGCGGAAGGACGACCCCAGCCACCACCCCCGGGGGTCAGAACGACGAGACGGTCCCCCGCTTCGACCTCGACGGTTGTTTTGCCCGGCAAACGCTCCCGGTCATTTCCTAACCGGATGAGCCAGTCTTCACCGACCGCTCCGGGCTCGCCGCCCGCAAGCCCCCAAGGTTGATTGCGACGCCTTTCTCCCATCAGTGAAAGAGTCGCCGCCTCCTGGAACACCATCTCGCGTCGGATGCCCTCCCCTCCGCGGTATTGCCCTCCACCCCCGCTTCCCCTACGAAGGGTGTAAGCCTCGATTCGGAACGGGTAGTGGGTGTGAAGCGCCTCGATGGGGGTGTTCTGGGTGTTGGTCATCCCGGTCTGAATACCCGACTGACCATCTCGATAGGGCCGGCCACCCTGACCCCCAGCGACCGTCTCGTAGTAGGCGAAATGGTCATTCCCGATCAACACGTTGTTCATCGTCCCCTGAGAGGCAGCCGGAACCCGATCGGGCACAGCCTGCGCCAACGCTCCGAGCAGAACGTCGGCTATCCGCTGACTGGTCTCGACATTGCCCGCAGCGACCGCAGCGGGAGCAAGAGCATTGACTATCGACCCCGGCGGCGCCGAGAGATCCAGAGGGCGATAACAACCGCCATTGGCCGGTATGGACGGATCGGTGGCAACTCGGACGGCGTAATAGAGACATGACCTGGTAACTGCCTCAACAGCGTTGAAATTGGCCTCGACCTGAGGGTCCGAACCAGAAAAGTCGGCAAACAGGTGATCTCCGTCAACGGACACGACAACCCGTATCGCGATGTCAGATCCGCCAAGCTCCATGAAATCCTCGAACGCGTACCGACCGTCGGGCAGGTCGGTGAGGGCGGCCACCATCCTGCGTTCGCCGTACCCGAGAAGGGCTTCGGTCACGCTCTCGAACTTCTTCAACCCTTCACGCTCGATCAGGTCGATCAGTCGACGTACGGCTACCGCGTTTGCGCCCATCTGCGCGTCGAGGTCTCCCCGCCGCTCCCACGGAGTGCGCGAGGCAGTGACAAAGGGCACCACGAACTCGGGAAGCCACTCATCGTCACGCACACAAATGGTTGGTGGTACACGATGACCTTCCTGGTCGACCGTCACAGCATGAGCGGGCATCGACCCGGGCGCTTCGCCCCCTACGTCGGCATGGTGGGCACGATTGGCGACCCAAGCGACATGAGTTCCATGGGTGAAGACCGGCGCCAAGATGGTCAAGTCGTTGAGATGGGTGCCCCCATGGAAGGGGTCATTTACCGCGTACTGGACACCGGGCTCGGGCTCGAACGCTCGCAAGCACGCGGCAACCGATTCTGGCATCGACCCGAGATGGACCGGGATGTGCTCCGCCTGGGCCAGCATCTCCCCATCCGGCGTGAAGACCGCCGCGGAACAATCAGCACGCTCTTTGATGTTTGGCGAGAGCGAAGTTCGTCGCAGCACACCACCCATCTCCTCGGCGATTGCCGAGAAGCGGTTTCTGGCCACCTCCAGGGTGATCGGATCGATCACCCTTCGACCAAGTCCTTGATGTGCTTGGTTGCTTCCCGGTAGCTCAGGCCGGAAAGGCCGTCCCGGTGTCGGCCCACAAAAAGGGCCACCGCGTCGGGATCGGTCTTGGAGTATTCACGCAGCGCCCAGCCGATCGCTTTGCGAATGAAGAACTCCTTTTCGTGGAGCCTTCGCCCACAGAAGTCGAACAGACGGTGTACGTCGGTGTTCTCCTTGGCGCCGACCTGACAGATGATGGCGCTGCGTCGCAGCCAGATGTCTCCGTGATCGATCCACGTGTCGACGGTCGGCCAGGTCTCAACGGGGTGTTCCAATACCAGGGTCCTCACCATGTGTGTGGCGGCCTCATCGACGAAGTCCCACCATGCTCCCTCGACAATGAACCGCCGATACAGGGGGAGCGACTCCGGTGTCACATATCGTCGATGGCCAACGGCGACTCTCTGCGCGATGTACTTCTCCTCGCGGTGGGGCAAAGCCCACAACGCCAACACCAGCTCCTCATATTCGGTTCTGTCCGCCGGGGGAAACTCCTTGAGCACCTTTCTGATGATTGGCGTGAGGACCGGTCGCTGTGTCCCGTAGAAGGGCAACACCTTCTTCCCGTCGTACATCGACTGGTACCTCTTGCCGTACATGTAGGCAGACATGCCTGCTGCTTTCTCGGAGTTGGCATTCACCGCGAGTTGGGTCTGGACGTACTTGCAGACATCCGCCTTCAACTCACCCATTCTGAATCTCCAGTGTGCCGTCAGCCAGAACGGTCATCGCATCGCCGCGCTCCAGCAAGATGGCTGCGTTCTCCTCGACGACAAGCGCCGGCCCATCCACCTGGACACCGTCACCCAGTGCCTCCCGGAACCAGACGTTTCCCCGATTGGTCTCGCCGCCAGACGGTTCGATCCTTGGTAGGTCACTCCATGTCAGGGGTGGGTCGCCAAGTGCCACCGACCTCAGATTGACCAATTCGATCGGTTCGTCCGGTCTGGTGAATCCAAACCGCTGATGGTGGGACGATTCGAAACGCTCACGCGTGGGCGCCCACTCGTCGACATCCACCTCGAGCTCATGGGATTGCCCTCGATAGCGCAGATCAGCCGACATCATCAGAGTTGTGGGTTGATGGTCATAGATTCTCCTGAACTCGGCCCGGACCTCGTCCTCCAGCCGAGAAATCGCCCCAACCAAATGATCTGATCCTTCGTCCAGCATCAGGGTCCTCGCCCGGTCGGAGCGTGGCGCCGCCATCATCAGACCAAGCGCCGAGAAGACCCCGGACAGAGGTGGGACCAGGACGGTCCCCATCCCGAGACGACGTGCCAGCCGCGAGGCATGGAGACCTCCGGCACCGCCAAATGCAACGAGGACCGCCTCGCGAGGGTCGGCTCCCTCTTCAACGGAGACAGCTCTGAGGGCGTTCTCCATGTGGGTGTCGACGACCTCGATCATTCCTGCCGCCACCTCTTCGACACTCAAGCCGATGACCTCGCCGATTCGCCGCATGGCGCCTCGGGCGGCATTGGCGTCGAGCGAAACGGTGCCTCCAAGAGCCAGATCGGCCGGGATGTTTCCCAGGACCACATTGGCATCGGTGACCGTCGGTTCGACGCCACCCCTCCCGTAGCATGCCGGCCCGGGCTCGGCTCCCGCAGATCGTGGACCGACTCGAAGGGCACTACCGGCGTCGACCCATCCCAAACTTCCCCCTCCTGCGCCGATTGTGCGGATGGGAACCGACGGCACCCGGTTGACCCGGCCCCCGATCGCATGGCCCGCGCCCACTGCCAGGGAGCCGTCTGTGATTCGGCAGACGTCTGTCGAGGTCCCACCCATGTCAAAAGAAAGCACGCTGCGGTAGCCATAGTGACCACCCAATGCCGCTGCAGCGACAGCTCCTCCCGCAGGCCCCGACAGAACCAACCGTCCTGCCGACTCAGCTCCTCCGGAGAAGGGAATCAGGCCACCCGATGACGTCATGATCAAGCGTCTGTCTATTTCGAGCCTGGAATCGAGAGCCTTGAGGTAGCTGGCAACGGAAGGCGTCAGATACGCCGAGAGAGCGGTCGTCGCAGTGCGCTCATACTCGCGAAACTCCGGTGACACCTTCGACGACTCGACAACCGGTGCATTCGCAGTGGCGCGCAGGGCGTCGGCAATTTCACGCTCTTTTGTGGGATCTTCGTATGACTCGATCAGTGAGACCGCCACCGCATCCGGTTGGATGAGCCTCACCGCCTCGACAACAGCCTCTATGTCTCCGGTGAAACCGACCCGATCTGATCTCTCGACCAGAGGCACCGGCCGATCGACGGAGCTGTCGTAGAGGGAAGGCCGGTCCTGGCGGGCGATCTCGATGAGATCTTCGTACCCGGAATTGGTGACCAGACTCACCCGACCCCCTCGCCCTTCCAAGAGGGCGTTGGTGGCTGCAGTTGTGCCATGGAGGAACAGATCCCCGGCTTCGCCATGCACCGCTGACGCGACCCCCTGCGATTGATCGGGGCTGGTGGGGACCTTTCGACCGCGAATGCCCCGCTCATCGGCTTCGACGATGTCGGTGAATGTGCCTCCGACGTCCACTCCAATGACCATTGACACGTGACTACTCTCGCAACCCGATGCCCGTCGTCCAAGCTCCCACCCCCAACCCCAACGCCCTGAAGTTCACGGTCGGTGTCGCGGTGGGCGGGCCCGGGACGTTTGTGAAGGGAACGACGAGCGAGGTCTCCTTCGTCAATTCCCTACTGGAGATAGATGGCGTCACGAGCATCTTCATGACAGCTGACTTCGTGACCATCTCCAAAACCTCGGACTCATCGTGGGATGCAATCACACCCGACGCAACGGCGATCCTCGAGGCCGAGTTCGCCAACTGAGCGGTTCAGGGAACCAAGATCGTCTCGGGCCGGCTCACGCCATCGACCCCGGCCACCATCGCCACAACCCTCCATCGACCGTCGGAAAGGGGAGCACCGCCGATCACTCTTTCTTGATCTGCGACCTGGAGTTGCACTTCATCGGGTAGTTCGCCGAGGCTCATCGCCGGCGTCGGGACCGCGGACAAGGCCCTCACCACTGGTGGCGCAGCAATGTTCAGAGTCCCATCCTGCCCCAATGTAAGAATGACGACGGCGAGACGCGGTGGCTGTCGAACAAAAGCCGCGTCGGAGCCAGATCGAAGCGACCGTACGATGACATCGACTTCGTACTCGGCTGGGCCGACCTGGCGGACCTCGGTCGCCCCTACCCAATCGACAAAGACCTGTGTGCCATCGGCGGCTTCGGGGAGCGGGAGCCCGGCGGGCAAGAGCGCGGCCAACGATCCCGCCGACTCGGACGATCCGTCAACGCTGAAGTACTCAATCGCAAACCATTCGGCCAGTCCCGAAGCTTGATTTCTCATCTCGCTCTCATCAACCGCAAACAGGTCGGCCTCAGCGATGACAGGAGGGAGAGCGGCGCTCGAGACCGCCTCCTGGGTCGTGCCGTTAGGCGGAGAGGTTGAATCGGCCAGCGCGGTGGGGGCTGCCGCAGGGGTCGGTGGCACCGGCAGCGGGCGATTCTGTGCGACGGCGTAGGCGACGGCCCCAATGGTGATAGCACCGGCAATGGCCAGGATGAGCCATTGTCTGTCACCACTCTTCCTCTCGAGGGTCTCCCAGGGGATCCGCTCGTAGATCTCGTCCCGGTCTTGATTGGGATCTGGGTCCATCCTTGGAACGTATGTCGTCAGCCTTCAGGCTTCAAGGGGGTCGAATCAACCCCTGGACACTTCAACCAGGGAACTAAAACGCCCCCAGCTATCGTCTGATTCGTCATGGCAGCCAACCCAGACCCGAAACCGGGCCGCTGGATCCTTCCCCTCGTGATTCTGGGGATGATCGGATTCACCTATTTCTTCGTGCGCGAGCTGCCACAGGCGTCACCGGACACGACCCTGGTTGGTCAGCCAGTCACCACCACCGTCCCCGAAGGCACTGTCACCACCGATGCCGGAACACCGGGCGGTCCGGTTGCCCCTGAAACCCAGGCATATCTGGATGAGCTCGAGGCGATCAACGACGAGCTCCAGTTGCAGGGCGTGGAAATGGTCACCATCAACGACGGTTTCGACGCTGACCCGCGGGAGGTTGCCTACGAGGACGCTGAAGTGGGTCTCGAGGCGATCGTCAACGACACACAGGCTCTAAGCGACACCCTCGACAATCTGACGGTGCCGGAGGGCATGGAGGTCAACCAGGAGGCGTTGAAGACGGCCATGCAATTTGCCGCCCTCGCCGCAGGTGACGCGCTCAACGGGCTCCGCTCCACCGACACCGGCGAGCTGAGACGCAACGCGGTCGAGGCCTACACCAGGGCAGTGTCCGATTTCGCCACCGAAGTCACCAACGCCCACAACGCGGCCAGCTCCTCCGCCTGAAACTGGCAAACCTCAGGTAAGCGCATGTCCCGAGGCGCCTGTTTGGGACGAGTTGGACGGTGCGCCCGGTCAGGGAGGGGCCAAGCTGCCGCCCGGCCCCTCGCTCACGATCACGGCAGTGATCGAGACCTAGATGTCGTAGTAGAGGTGGAACTCGTACGGGTGTGGCCGTAGCCGAACCGGATCGACTTCGTGCTCTCGCTTGTAGCTGAGCCACGCGTCAATCAGGTCCTCGGTGAACACGCCACCCTGGAGCAGGAAGTCGTGGTCCTCCTCGAGGGCATCGAGGGCCTCGTCGAGACTGGCAGGAACCGAAGGCAAACCTTCGAGCTCGGCCGGTGGGAGGTCATAGATGTCTTTGTCGACGGGATCGTGTGGCTCTATTCGATTCTGGACACCGTCGAGACCCGCCATGAGCATCGCAGCAAATGCCAGGTACGGGTTCGCCGCCGGGTCGGGGCAGCGAAACTCGAGGCGCTTCGCCGCTGGAGCCTGGCTGTACTGGGGGATCCGCACGGCCGCCGAGCGGTTCCGGCTGGAGTACACCAGGTTGACAGGAGCTTCGAAGCCGGGAACCAATCGGTGATACGAATTGGTAGTGGGAGCAGCGAAGGCAAGCACCGCCCTCGCATGCTTGAGCAGGCCACCGATGTACCAGCGAGCCAGATCAGACAGCCCGGCGTACCCACTCTCGTCGAACATCAAGGTCTCGCCGTCTTTCCAGAGTGACTGGTGGGTGTGCATCCCGGACCCGTTGTCCTCGAAGATCGGCTTCGGCATGAACGTCACCGACTTGCCCACTTCCCAAGCCGTGTTTTTGACGATGTACTTGTAGAGCGTGACATTGTCGGCAGTGCGAAGCAGCGTGTCGTATCGCATGTCGATTTCTGCTTGACCGGCGGTTCCCACTTCGTGGTGCTGAACCTCTATCTCGATGCCGGCCGCCTCGAGCCTGGCAGTCATCTCGGAACGCAAATCCTGGAAGTGATCGGTTGGCGGAACCGGGAAGTAGCCCTCCTTGTAGCGGGGCTTATATCCCAAGTTCCCCCCCTCCTCGAACTCCCCAGAGTTCCAGGCCCCTTCGACAGAGTCGACGAAGTAGTAGCCCGAGTTCTGATCCTGGCCGAACCGCACGTCATCAAATATGTAGAACTCGGCTTCAGGGCCCCAATAGGACGTGTCGGCGATGCCGGTGCTGATCAGATAGTCCTCGGCCTTCTTCGCCACATACCGGGGATCCTTCTCGTACGGAGTGCCGGTGATCGGATCGTTGACGAAGCAATAGAGGATCAGCGTCTTGCGGGCTCTGAAGACATCCTCGACCGCCGTAGCCGGATCGGGGATGAGAAGCATGTCCGACTCCTGGATGTCCTGGAATCCGCGGATTGAGGACCCGTCGAATCCGAATCCGGCCTCGAATGAATCCTCGGTCAGTTCCCTGGATGGAACCGTGAAGTGTTGTACCTGACCAGGCAGGTCGCAGAATCTGAGATCGACGAACTCGTAACCCTCGTCTGCGACGAGGGACAAGACGTCGGCAGCCGTCTCCGTCACGATGACTCCTCTCGGTTTGTTTCCGGTCGTGAACCTTGACTTTTTAGAGCGACCGGGTTGCTTCCCGGTTGCCGAAGTGTGAACGCTGTGTTTCGTCGTTTCCACAGGCGGTATTACCGGGGGAGATGGCCGACTCAACCGATAATCAGAATCGTGATCGACATCTTCAAATGGGATGAGCAGGGGACACGACTCGAGGTCGACGACCGCGACCCGATGAGTATCGGCGAGGGTGAGTGGATCTGGATCGACGTCGTCGACGAGGACGAAGCCACGATTCGATCGATCGGCGAGCGATTCGCATTGGACAAGGGAGCCGTTGCAGAGACACTGGGCACTTCGGAGTTGCCCTACATCGAGGAGCAGCTAGATCAAATCTTCGCAGTTCTCTATGGGTTCAAGGCCGAGACCGGGGAGAACCTGCACATCCCCGAGGTCGACATGTTCTTGAGCAGCTCCTTCGTCATCACTTTCCGGGACGGAACCGGGTCGGCGACGGAGCAGGTCAAGGATCGGCTGAACAACGATCCCGTCATACCGGTCTCAACTCCGGCGGGGCTTTTCGCCCTCACCGCCTTGAACGTCGCCCGTCAGTACTCACCAATAATCGCCGAACTGGCCAAAGCCATCGACAGCCTGGAGGAACTCGCCATTCAGGGAGATCCTCAGGTCGTAGTTGAAGTTCATGCACTACGCCGCGATGTGATCTACTTGAGGCGGGTCATCTTCCCTCAGTTCGAGGTGTTCGAAGACCTCTCAGAGTCGACCCACCCAGTCATCGACCTCGAAGCACAGCAGCTATTCGCCCGAGTGGCCAGTCAACACAGCCGCTCACTGGAGGCGATCGAAGCGGGGCGGGCCCTCCTCGCCTCCGTCATCGAGACCTATCGGGGCGCTGTCGCCGACCAGACCAACGAGATCATGCGGGTCCTGACGGTCTTCTCGGCGATCATGCTTCCCCTGGGCCTGATCGCGGGCATTTGGGGAACCAATTTCAACGAGATTCCCGGCTCTGGTCTGCCCTGGGGGTTCTTTGGCCTGCTCGGCTTGATGATCACTTTCGCCGTCGGAGTGTGGATCTATTTCGCTAGAAGAGGATTCATCGGAGCGCCTCGCCTGCGGGAGCTCCCCAAAGCCGTCGGGCTCGGGTTGTTCACGATCGGTGCAGCCCCCATCAAGGCCGTCGCAGGAGGCATCAAGCATTTGGGGAAGACCGAGGAAAAAGTCGACTGAAGTCTCGCCGGGCAATGACTACCGTCGCTTCACGTCATGCCAGCCACGATCGTCTTAGGTGCCCAATGGGGTGACGAGGGCAAGGGACGGGTCGTTGACTTCTTTGCCGAAAGCGCCGATTTCGTGGTGCGCTTTCAGGGTGGCAACAACGCCGGGCACACCATTGTCGTCGGAGACGAAAAGCTCGCCCTTTCGCTGATCCCCTCTGGGATCCTCTACCCAACCTGCGTCCCTGTGATCGCCTCGGGAACCGTCATCGATCCAAAAGTCCTGCTCGACGAGATGGAGATGGCCAGGACTAGGGGCAT
Source organism: Acidimicrobiia bacterium (assembly GCA_049686815.1). Taxonomy (GTDB): domain Bacteria; phylum Actinomycetota; class Acidimicrobiia; order Spongiisociales; family ZC4RG35; genus JBAVIK01. The sequence goes on from JBAVIK010000120.1 coordinate 10,987, forward strand.
GGACCCCTCCCCGGTCCGGCTGTCGTCGAATGCACATCTGATAATGCCGTATCACCGCAAGCTCGATGCGGCCATCGAGAGATACCTGGGGAAGAACCAGATCGGGACGACCAAGAAGGGGATCGGCCCCGCTTACACGGACAAGTACGCCCGGTTCGGCATCCGTGTTCAGGACCTGTTCGACGAGAAGATCTTCAGGGAAAAGGTCGAAGCCGCCCTTGTCGAGAAGAACAAGGTCTTGCCACGTGTCTACAACACGCTGCCCATGGAGCCCGACGAAATCGTGGAGGAGTACCTCGGGTATGCCCCACTCCTGAGGCCACATGTAACGGACACCTCACTCCTGCTTTGGAACGCGATCAAGGATGGGCGCAACGTGCTCTTCGAGGGAGCGCAAGGGACGTTGCTCGACATCGACCACGGCACCTACCCATTTGTAACATCCTCAAACCCGACCGCGGGGGGAGCGGTGGTCGGCTCGGGTGTCGGTCCGAAGGCGATCGACGAGGTGATAGGTGTTGCCAAGGCCTATATCTCACGGGTAGGCACCGGTCCATTTCCCACCGAGCTGAACGACCAAACCGGTGACACGATGATCGAGCTCGGCGGTGAATACGGAACGGTCACCGGACGACGGCGTAGATGTGGTTGGCTGGACCTACTCGCTTTGAGATATGCCGTCCGGGTCAACAGCCTGACCAAGCTCTTTCTAACCAAAATGGACATTCTGTCCGCTTTCGACACCATCAAAGTGGCGACCGGATACCGCAGCGTCGAAGGTGAGTTCGACGATTTCCCGGCTCAGCAGTCGGTCTTGTACCACTGCGAACCGGTGTACGACGAGCTACCCGGCTGGCGCTCAGACATCACCGGTGTCCGTGAGTACGGCGACCTTCCAACCGAGGCACGCAGCTACATCGAGTACATCCAGGACGCGGCGGGTGTGTCTGTCGGGTGGGTCTCGGTCGGTCCGGAACGCACACAACTCATCGAGATCTCATGAAAGTGCTACTCATCGGGAGTGGTGGGCGGGAACACGCCATGGGTTGGAAACTGGCACAGTCATCTCGACTTTCCGAGCTGATCTCCCTTCCCGGAAATCCTGGTCTCGCCGAACTGGGCCCGACTGTGGAGGGCATCGGAGTGACCGATGTCGGAGCCATTTCCGCGATGGCCAGAGTTCACGGGGTCGATCTGGTGGTCGTAGGACCGGAGGCACCGCTGGCTGCCGGCCTGACTGATGCGGTAACGAGGTTGGGTGTTCCGGTGTTCGGTCCCACCCGATCCGCGGCCCGGCTCGAATCGTCCAAGTCGTTCGCCAAAGACGTGATGATCCGTGCCGGTGTGCCCACAGGAGGAGCAGAGAGGTTCGAGGTGCCGGGTGACGCTCACAGCTATCTGGAGAGAACTGACGGTCCGTTTGTGGTGAAAGCAGACGGATTGGCCGCGGGCAAAGGCGTTCTGGTGACTGATTCGCGACGTGACGCGGCGTCGTGGGTCGACTATTGGATAGAACACGGGCCGGTTGTCGTCGAGGAGTATCTCGAAGGGCCTGAAGTCAGCATCTTCGCCGTTTGTACCCAGGCCGGAGCGGTGCCACTCGAGCCGGCCCGTGACTACAAGAGACTTCTCGAGAACGATGAGGGTCCCAACACGGGAGGCATGGGCTCGTACTCACCGGTCAATGATTTACCGCCCGGATTCGTTGAGGAGGTGATCACCGACGTGATCAATCCGACATTGACCCAGATGGCCGTCGATGGAAACCCCTTCTTCGGATTTCTCTATGCCGGATTGATCCTCACCGACAGAGGTCCCCGGGTGTTGGAGTACAACGTCCGGTTGGGAGACCCCGAGACCCAGGCGGTTCTTCCGAGGATGCAAACTGATTTCATCGATTTACTCGAGGGGGCCCGGCCAGACTGGTCCGACATATCGACGGTCAACGTCGTGATGGCCGCGCAGGGCTACCCCACCGATCCACAGAAGGGGGCCGTGATCAAAGGGGCCCAGCGTCAGCCTGAAGACGTACTGGTCTTCCATGCAGGGACCACGCGGAACGGCAACCAATTGGTGGTGGATGGCGGGAGGGTCCTCAACATCGTCGGCATCGGATCGTCGATCGAAGCGGCCAGGCAGAAGGCCTATGCCACAGTTGAGGAGTTGGCCTGGCCAGGTGTCGAATTCCGCACCGATATCGCGAGCTGACCGACCGGCCCGGGGTCTTGCGAAGTTGATCAGCCTCCGTCGACCATGGAGGGAACCGTCCTTGTGCCGTAACGCAAGAGGCTCTTTTGTCTCAACGCAACCACCACGACCAGAACGGTGCACAGGAAACCGCCGATGATCGCGGCAACCGCCTCACCGGTCTGATTGGCCACAGTCCCGAGAACAACGGCGCCGAGTTGAGGGCCCCCGGCGACGACCACGATGAACACGCCCTGAAGACGCCCGCGCAGGGCGTCGGGTGTCTCGACCTGGAGGATGGTCGTCCGGAACACCGCGCTGACCGTGTCGGAGGCACCAGCGGCAGCCAACAATGCGGTTGCCGGCCACAATGCCCAATTGGCTCCACCATTCGGTGCCGGGCCGGGAGCTGTCAGCACGACAAATCCGAAAGCAGCTATGAAGAGCCCCCAGAGCGCTACGGCGATGACGATGGCGCGGCCTTGCCTGTTGATGTGTCCGAATCGACCGGAAAAGAGACCACCCATCAACGTGCCGACGGCGATGCCGCCCACCAAGATCCCGACCGTCGTGGCTCCGCCACCGATGGCCAGGGCCCCTATGGCCGGGAACAGAACCCGGGGCATGGCGAAGACCATCGCAAACAGGTCGGCCAGAAACGTCATGCCGAGGGTTGGTCTCGATCGAAGGTACGCGAGCCCCTCCATCACCGAACGCAAGCCGGCGCGTCGCCCTTCACCCTCCGGGGGTAGAGACGGAAGTGTGGCCAGCATCACCAATGCCCCCACCATCAGCACCGCCTCGACCGAGTAGGCCCAGCCATACCCGCTCACGTCCACCAGAACCCCGGCAAGAACCGGGCCGACGGCGAGCGACACCCCCATGGCCAGGCTGGAGAGAGCGTTGGCCGCTGGCAGAAGGGGTGCGGGAAGCATTCTGGGGATGACGGCGGTCCGGGCCGGGCTGTGAACCGCGAAGAAGCCACTCTGCACCGCTATCAACACGTAGAGGAGCCCAACCGTGGCTGTGTCCGTGATAGCCAGCACCGCGAGGGCCAAGCCAACGATCACCAGACCGACTTGCGTCACTACCAACACCCGCCGACGGTCATAGGCGTCGACGATGGATCCGCCATATAGCCCAAGAACCACGAGGGGTATGAGCGCGGCCAGACCGACGAAGCCGACCGCCAAAGTCGAACCGGACAGGTCGTACACCTGGAGACTCACCGCGACAGCGATGAGGTTCGAGCCCACACTGGCCAGGGCGCCACCCAGCCAAAGATGGCGGTAGGGACGGCTCGAACGCAGCGGGGTGATATCAACCAGCAGTCGGCGCACGGAGCCATTGTGGTCCATACATCGGGTGGTCAGGACCTCATCAGACTCGGTTAGCGTCGCTCCGATGAGCCACAAAGTCGCAATCGTCATGGGATCGGGTTCGGATCGCCCCGTCATGGAAAAGGCCGGGAAGATGCTCGAACAGTTTGGGATCGACCACGAAACCCGGGTTTTGTCCGCCCACAAGACACCTGATGAGGCAATCCGTTTCGCCGAGACCGCCGCCGATCAGGGTTTTGAGGTAATCATCGCGGGTGCCGGAAAGGCCGCACACCTCGGAGGGGTCATGGCCGCCAAATCGCTGTTGCCAGTCATCGGTGTCCCGATCAGCGCCTCGCTCGACGGAATGGATGCCTTGCTCGCCACGGTCCAGATGCCGACCGGCATCCCGGTGGCCACGGTTGCAATCGACGGATCGACGAACGCCGCTCTGCTCGCCGTGGCGATCCTCGCCATCAATGACGAAGGGTTAGCGACAGGTCTCGCGGAGTACCGCAAGGACCTCGCCGCCAAGACGCTGGCTGGCTGAACTCACCTGCGGCCGGATACCATCGGAGCCACATGAGCGAGATTTCCTTCGACAAGCCGGACCCACTCGACTTCCTCTCGATAGATAGCCTTTTGTCCGACGAGGAGATTCTGCTGCGAGACACAGTCCGCAGCTATGTGAACAACGAGATCATCCCCCACGTGGGCGACTGGTGGGACCAGGGCACGATCCCTCATTCCCAACTCGCCAGAGACTTCGGCGAATTGGGAATGCTGGGAATGCATCTCGATGGATATGGGTGCGCCGGAACCTCAGCGACGGCCTATGGCCTGGCATCGATCGAATTGGAAGCCGGTGACTCTGGGATCAGATCGTTTGTATCGGTTCAAGGTTCGCTGGCGATGTTCCCGATATGGAAGTTCGGCTCCGAGGAGCAGAAGCAGACGTGGTTGCCACGAATGGCCAAAGGTGAGGTAATTGGTTGTTTCGGGTTGACCGAATCCGACTCTGGGTCGGACCCGGCCTCGATGCGCACCCATGCAGCACGTGATGGCTCAGATTGGGTCATAAACGGCTCCAAAATGTGGATCACCAACGGTTCGATCGCTGACGTTGCAGTCGTTTGGGCTCGCACCGATGAAGGCATTCGTGGCTTCATCATCCCCACCGAGTCTCCCGGATTTTCCGCCCCCGAGATCAAGAAGAAGGCGTCACTAAGGGCTTCGGTGACCTCGGAACTGATATTCGACAATGTCCGTGTGCCGGACGATTTCGTCCTTCCCGAGGTTGCCTCGATGAGAGGACCCCTTTCCTGTCTCAACGAGGCTCGATTTGGGATCGCCTTTGGGGCTATGGGTGCGGCCCGCTCGTGTTACGAAACGGCTCTGGAATACAGCAAGGAGAGGGTTCAGTTCGATCAGCCGATTGGCTCGTTCCAACTGACCCAGCGGAAGCTGGTCGAGATGATGGTCAGCGTGCAGAGGGGGACTCTCCTGGCACTCCATCTGGGGCGGATGAAAGACGAAGGGAGGCTGAGCCCTGAACAGGTGTCTTTCGGGAAGTTCGACAACGTACGCAACGCCCTGGAAGTGGCACGCACCGCCCGTTCGATTCTCGGAGCGAACGGAATCACTCTCGAGTATCCGGTGATCCGGCACATGGCCAACCTCGAGACGGTGTTCACCTACGAAGGAACCAATGAGATCCACACGTTGGTGATGGGTCAGGCGATCACCGGTCTCAACGCCTTCACCTGAGCGGCTCAAAGGTACGGAGCGAGATCACCGTTCGGTTCGACAACGAGGTCGCTCATCCCTTGCCAGGTCGCAACCTGCTCCAGCTCGTCTCGCAAAGCCTTGCCGACGGCCACCCTGTCGACGCCAGACTCCGCGAACGCACCTTTGACCCGGAGGACGGCCTCCTTCCTATCGGTCTTGACGTCTACCCGACCGACCAGGTCGCCATCGAGGAGAAACGGCAGGACGTAGTACCCGAAGACCCGTTTTGGCTCCGGCACATAGATCTCTATTCGATAGTGGAAATCCCAGAGACGCTCTACCCGGTCGCGGAACCAGATCATGTTGTCGAACGGCGAGAGAAGCGCAGTGCCCCTGGCCTCCCTCGGAAGAACGGCATCAGGGTGGAGATAGCCGGGCTTGTCCCACCCTTCGACCTCGACTTCCACCAACTCTCCGGTTTCAGCCAAACGGTGAATGAGTGGGCGCGCTTCGGGCATCTTGATTCGGTAATAGTCCCCGAGATCGGTGGCGCTGGCGACCCCCATCGCACGCGCTGCCTGCACGAGAAGCTGTGATTGGGCCCGGCTGCGTGCAACGGGAGGCGCCTCGAGAAATGCCCGATCGATCACCCGATCCGGAATGTCGTACATGCGCACGAAGTTGGGGCGGTCGGCCGTGGTGACCAAACCACGTAGGAACAGCGCTTCGAGGGCGATCTTCCCGTCAGACCAATTCCACATCGTTTGGCCAAGCCGCTCGCCTTGCTGATCAAGCTCCCTTGTTTGGATCGGCCCCCGTTTTCTCACCTGGGCATGAACCGCTTCCAGGTATCCGGGCTGCTCTTCCTCGAGACGTCTCATGGCTTGCCATTTGATGGCCTCGTCCATCCTCCACCGAAACAACGGGTAGTGCTCCGTCGGGATCAGCGAAGCCTCATGGCCCCAATATTCAAACAACTCTCCGGACTTCCAAAG
>JBAVIK010000121.1:0-4495 GCA_049686815.1 Acidimicrobiia bacterium
GTATCGGGATCATTCTCGCTCTCCCCATGACCGGCATCATCCAGTCGATCATCTCCGAGTCACGAAAGCCCTATGAGGTGATCGCCGAGGAGAGCGCTGCCCACCCACCTAGAACAAAAAGGGAGTCGGCTCCGGACAGCTGAGAGCGCTTTGGTCTGCTCGCATAGCTCCGTGGCCACCAATATCGTGACGCCTCGCGCAACACTCGCATCGAGAGACGCGTGAAGCCGATTGTGGAGGATGGCCGGGTGAAGTCGACCAAACCGTGGATTGCGTTGAGATTGCTCGCGCTGGTTGCTCTCGCTGTCATTTTTGTCCCGGCGTGCCGCAGCGACTCCTCGGTCGCCACCACTCTGTCCCCGATCGAAACCACAGCCCCCACAGTTGTCGACACCGAAGATGTCGACCCAGACGCAATCGACGGAGGCGTCTTTCGGGTCGGGCTCATCTCGAACATCACCACCGATAACTGGTTTGCGTCCCAGGACCAGCTGAACACGTCCTACAACCAGTACCTCGACAATTCCAAGATCGCTCTGTTCACGCTCGCCTTGCCCGGCTTTGTCTACGTGCCGGAGATCGCTGCAACACCGGAGCCTGTCAGACCCACTCTGGAAGGAGACCGATGGGTGGTGGAACAGCCGATACGTGACGATGTGATGTGGTCAGACGGGACGCCTGTTACCGCACGCGATCTTGCCTTCTACTTCGACGTGACACGGGAGTTCAAGTTGGGGGGCAGTCATGCGGCCAGCTTCGGACCCTCAGTGTTGAGTGTCACTGCCCCTGATGATCATCTCGTTCGAGTGGAGTTCAGCGAGGAGCCAGGTTTGGCGGTTTGGCAGAACGGTGTCGGTTTCGCCGATTTCGTGCCAGCCCACTTCTGGGAAGCGCACGTGGAGGAGGCGCGCGCGGAGGCGGCCGACATCGCCTCGACTATCACACGTGAACAGGTCATCTCGACGCTGGTCGAATCCTCGCTCGCCGACGAGGACCCGGGGAACGATCTCACACCGGATCAGATCTCTCAGCAGGCGATCGACGACTATGTCCTCAACTCGGTCGCCGCCAGAGGCCGTGAGGTCCTATACACGGTATCCGATCCGTTGGAACCATCGGCTGGCCCGGCCATCTTCACCAGGTGGGAGGTTGGAGAGTCTGCCGTCACAACCTCGAATGGCGGGTACTTCGCCAGAGGCAATGTGAACACTCTCTACTCCGATGGCTCCTATCGCATAGTCAACTCCGACAGAGGTGAAGATGTTCTCTACGGTGGCAACGGCGAAGGTGACGTGCTTGCGCGTTACGAGGTCGGCCCATTCGTGTCCGAAATCCATTGGATCGAGTGCGGGTCCAAGGAAGCGGCATACCAAGCACTCCTGGCGGGCGAGGTCGACTACGTTTGGGATCCGCTAGGGCTATCCAGTTCGGTCCGCGACCAACTGGCGGCAGACCCCGACCTTCGATTCTCGGTCAACCAGGACGCCGGTGTTCGCTATCTGGCATTCAACATGCGTAAGGCTCCAATGAATGACCTCGCGTTTCGCCAGGCGGTTGCAACCGTCGTCAACAAGGAGCTGATTGCAGAAACAGTGCTGGCAGGCGCGGTGTTTCCTGCCTATACGGTCGTCCATCCTGATCTCACAACGTTCTACAACCCTGACGTCTTCAGGCCGGGCTGGGACTCCGAAGGCCCGATGGACGAGGGCGGTCGCTTCGACTCAGCGATCCAGATTCTCAAAGACGCCGGATACACATGGGATCTCGAGCCCGTTGTGGTTCGAGACTCGGAGAGCAATTTCACCGATGTGACTGCCGGTGTTGGGCTCACGATGCCAAACGGAGAGAAGGCTCCTGAGGTCCGGATCCTCGCACCTGGAGCTGGATATGACCCGTTCCGTGCCACATTCTCGATTTGGACCGCGCAGTGGATGAACGAGTTGGGGATTCCGACGATCGCCGAGCCAACCGATTTCGACGCAGTCGTCGACGCGGTCTTTCCTCCACAAACCGAGGAGTCCGCGCAAAAGTGGGACATGTACATCTTGGGGTGGGACGGTGGGGATCCGTCCCTCCCCGGCACCCAGCAAGTTGGCTTCTTCCATTCACGGGAGGATTCAGTCACCGGCCGTGGCTTCAACACAGTCGGATACCGCAGCTCGGAATTCGATGCTCTCGCAGAGGCATTTGAAGCAGCAACCGACATCACGACCGCGGCAGAGCTGACGAAGCAGATGGACGCTCTCCTGGCCGAGGAGTTGCCATATGTCATGTTGTTCCGCGCGCCGATCGTCGAAGCGTCCCGCTCGGCCACTCATTTTCCGACGGACGTCATTGTCGGCGGGCACCATGGCTTCCCCAATGCATGGCCGAGCGCCGTTTCGGTTAGCGAATAGACGGTTGCAGGCAAGCCGCTTTCGTTGACACGCAGGAACAACAATCTCCAAATACTCCCTTTTTGGCCCCAGCCGATGTTTCATCCTGCTGAATGAAGATTTCGTTGCGTCGTTATCTATCGATAGCGGCTCTTGTGCTGTCCGTCGGCGCCTGCACATCAGGTGAGACTTTGCCTGAGACGTCCTCAACAGCCGATGCCCCGGTTGCCACCACGACCACTGCGCCCGCTCCGACCACAACTGAAACCCAAGGTCCCTGTCCCAGCGTCTTCTGCGTCACCTATCACGTCAAACCAGAGGCGACGTGGTCCGATGGCACGCCGGTGACCGCGGACGATTTCGTCTACACCCATAGTGTCTTCGCCGACCCCTTGGCCACCTCTGGTTCTGGCAGGGGATACCAGCTCATCGAAGGTCTCGAGGTGGTTGACCCCAAGACCGTGGTAGTCGGGCTCAGTGAGGTGTATGGACCGTGGCGCACGCTCTTTTCGACAGTGCTCCCAGCGCACATTGGCGACCCGGCCGACCTGACAGTCACCGCCACCGCCTTTCGCCTGGCGGACCGAATCCCCGGCGAAGGGGTCACACTTGTCCGAAACACAAACTACTGGACAACAATCGACCCGCTTTCTGGGGAACCGGTGGGCGACGTCGAGAGGCTCGAGTTCATTGCGGTGCCCGGTGCTCGCGAGCGCATCGCCGCTTTGGAAGACAGGATATTGGACCTCATCGACCCCGACCCTCTCGATTGGATAGTGGAAGATCTCTTCCAGATCACCGATGTCCAAATCCTTGTGTCACCAGGGCCCTTTTGGGAGCACATCGACTTCAATCACGATGATCCTCTCCTCAGTCAGGACTGGGTCCGAGAGTCGCTGGCGTCGGCTATCGATCGAGAGTCCATTCTCGACTCAACAGTGAGACGGGTGTATCCACCGGCTCAGCCCCTGGACAACAGTGTCTATGTGTCGAATTCCCTGAACTACGAGGATCACTACCAGATCAACTTTTCCCTGATGAGAGCGGAGCAAATCCTGGTCGATCATGACTGTGTCAGAGGTGATGACGATGTGTACGTCTGCGGTGGCCAACGGATGTCTTTCGCCTGGGCCACGACGATCGGTGATGACTACCGAGCGGCGCAGGCAGAGATCGTGGCCGATGACCTGGCCACGATTGGGGTCGAGTTGATTGTCGACTACCGCACACCTTCCGATCTCTTTGCGGCCGATGTCTTCTTTGCGGGACCTGAGGTTTGGCAGATCATCAACTTCTCTTGGAAGACGGCAGCCGATCCGTATCTCAGCAACAGCACTTACTTTTGTGAGGGCTCCGCTGCGAGTGGGTTTGGAGCGCTAAACGTCAACCGATACTGCAATCCCGACGTGGGAGCGCTGATTCGATCAACCAACCTGATGCCCGATGAAGAGGTGCGGGCGGCTACCTACAACGAAGCCGACGACGTGTACCTGTCGGATCTCGCCATCGTGCCTCTGTACCAGAAGCCTGTCCTGCTTGCTTGGAACAGCGAATTGTCAGGCCCCGAAACCAACATATCCAGCTCCAACGTCATGTGGAACGTCGGGGCATGGACCGGAGTCGAGACTGTGAGGTACGGTCTTGGAACCGAACCAACGACACTTGATCCGACATCATCTTTGGATGATGACACGGCAATTATCATGTCAGCACTGACGTCGGGAGCATTCGGCACGACCCCGTCGCTCGCATTCGAGCCCGTGTTGATCGAGAGCGCTGAGACTTTCGTGAGGGCTCCATGAGATCGGGCCCGTTGGCTGGTCTGAGAGTCGTCGAGTTGGCCGGTCTCGGCCCAGCGCCTTTCTGTGGAATGATCCTCGCGGACCTGGGTGCGGAGGTGATACGTGTCGATCGCACTGACGGCCAAAACGGTTCATCGGGACACGATCTCCTCAATCGGAGCAAGAGCTCGATAGCCGTGAACCTGAAGACTCCGGAGGGTGTCGAGGTCGTGCTAGCTCTAGCCACCCAGTCGGCAATCTTCATTGAAGGATTTCGCCCCGGTGTCGCCGAACGTCTTGGTGTTGGGCCGGACCATTGCTTCGGGGTCAATCCGAGCT
>JBAVIK010000122.1:0-5748 GCA_049686815.1 Acidimicrobiia bacterium
AAATTGGAGCACCTCGATTCGGTTGGCACCTTCTCCGACGGAGATACCCTCGACCTACCTGGCCATCCGATAGCCGTTCACACACCGGGACACACCGAGGGCCACACCATGTTTCATTGCCCGGATCTGGGTCTGCTTTTCACCGGCGATGGGCTGGTCACCATGGACTTGCTTGGGAGTGCAGTCGGGCCCCAAATAATGGAACAGCGCTTCCATCTCGACTCGGCTAAAGCATCTGCCTCCCTGGATCGGATCGTCGACCTCGATGCGAACAAACTCCTACCAGGCCACGGTGCGCCTTGGGATGGGTCACCCGCGGAGGCGGTCGCTCTGGCGAGAGCGTGAGGTTTGAGTGCAGACCACTTGACCGACGTGCTCGGTTTTGTCAGGTGGGCCGACGAAGCGGAATCCGCAGATCTGTCAATGAAGCGCACTCTGGCCTTTTTCGCCAGAGAACGCTGAAGCCGATTCAGCCACGCATCGCCGATCCGCTCGGGTCGTGTGTTGACGGGGTCAACACTGTTGCCCTCCGCTCCTCCCCGACGACATGAGCCGACAACTCAGTCCCGGGCTCGACGAACTTCGGATCGACGAGTGCCATGGCCAGACTCTTATCGACAGTGTGCCCGTAGTCGCCTGAAGTGATATAGCCCACCCTCTCGCCAGCACTCCACACCGGCTCGTACCCGGAGCCGTCGGCGTCGGTGGCCTCGATCTCCAGGGTCACCAACTTCATCGGAGCACCGTTTGCCTCGTGCTCCGCGTGTGCAGGCTCTTTGCCGATGAAATCCTTTGACCAGTCGATCCATCGATCCATCCCGGTCATCCCTGGGGTGTATTCCTGGCGGAACTCCTTCGACCAGACGCCAAAGCTCTTCTCCAGCCTGAGCGAGTTCATGGCATTGAACCCGTATTCGACCGCACCGACTTCACGGCCCGCCTCGACGAGAATGCGACGCAGCTCGATGTGCTCCGCCGCCGAGCAATGGATCTCATACCCGAGCTCGCCCGTAACCGAGATGCGACCCACCTTGGCCCTGATCAGCCCGACATCCATCTCGCCGCAAGACATGAATCGCATGGCATCGTTGGAGACATCGTCGTGAGTTACCAGCTCCAGCAAATCCCTCGACTTCGGTCCGGAGAGAGAGAAGCCGACCACTGCATCGGAAACGTCACTGACAGAGACACCGTCTTCCAGGTGGTCGTTGAACCAGCGCATGTGCCAGGCCCTCAAGTAATAGGAGCCCATGATCCACCACTTACCGTTACCCCAGTTGAGGAGGGTGAGATCACCCTTGAGACGACCATCATGACCCAGCATTGGTGACAGCTTGATCCGACCCGGACCGGGCAGCCTGACCGACATCATCCGGTCGAGCCACTCTTCAGCTTTGGGACCGGTGACCTCATATCGAGAGAACGCCGATATGTCGAGGATGCCTACCCCGTTGCGAACCTGTCTTGCCTCTTCACCCACGATGTCGAAAGCATTGGAGCGTCGCAGGGTTGGAGTTTCCTCGAAACCCGGCTCGGCAAAGTAGAGAGGGACCTCCAACCCATACAGCGCACCCCAGAACGCTCCTTCGTTTGTCATGGCGTCGTAGGCAGGTGCCATGCGCAGGGGTCGACCCGCCCAGAGTTGCTCGTTGGGATAGGTCATCACGAAGCGGCGTGAATAGAACTGTCCGGTCATTTCTTTGATGTATTGGCGGTTCTCCGCGTAAGAGCCAAACCGGGCGACGTCCATACCAAAGATGTCCTCCTCCGGCTCACCGTCGATCATCCACTCGGCCAGTGACTTGCCCACCCCCCCGCCCTGGAGGAAGCCGGCCATGACTGCGCAGGCCGACCAGTAGTTCTGAATCCCTGGGACCGGTCCGACGAGGGGATTCCCATCGGGTGAGAAGGTGAATGCGCCGTTGACCCAACGATTGATGCCGGTTCGCTCGAGGACCGGATAGCGATTCATAGCGAGAGTCAGCTCGTTTTCGAGGCGATCCGTATCAGGAGGGAGCAACTCGATTCCGTAGTCCCAGGGGGCCCCATCCATGCTCCAGTGCTTGTGATTGATCTCGTAGATGCCCATCAGAACACCGTCGAGCTCGGGACGCATATAGGTGAAGCCCTCGAGGTCGATCATCATCGGGATCTCACCTTCGAACGCCGCCAGCTCAGGGATGTGCTCGGTGACCAGGTAGTGATGTGCCAGAGGTGATACGGGTGCCTCCCAGCCGACCATGCGCCCGACTTGCTTGGCCCAGAGCCCGGCGGCGTTCACGACATGCTCTGCGTGGATCGTGCCTTTCTCGGTAACCACGTCCCATGATCCGTCCGGTCGTTGGTTGAGCTCGACCACCCGGTTGTGCTCGATGACCTCGGCACCACGCATACGCGCTGCCTTGGCATAGGCATGGACCACCGCGGAACAATCGATGTACCCCTCGCGGTCAGCCCACAAACCCCCCAGTACGCCATCGGTGTTGATGATCGGACAGCGCTCGCCGATCTCGTCGGGGCCCATGAGCCAGCAGTCTTCGATTCCCATGGTCTGATACACCCGGTAGGTGGCCTGCAGCCACTCCCAGCGCTCTGGGGCCGAAGCAAACGAGATGCCACCGTGCATGTGCATGCCGATGTCATGATCAGCCTCGTCAGATACCTCCTGGAGAAGATCGATCGTGTATGCCTGCAGCGCCGCGATGTTGGGGTCGGCGTTCAGCGCATGAAATCCCCCGGCGGCATGCCAGCTGGATCCAGCGGTGAGAACTTCTCGCTCGACGATTGCAACGTCGCTCCAACCCAGTTTTGCCAGGTGATACAGAACACTGGCACCGACCACTCCACCGCCGATCACAACGACGCGATACTCGCTCTTCAAGAGGTCTCCCTATCGACTAGGCGAGAAACCTAGTTGGAACCCGGCAAGCCGACACGTGGTCTCCACCGCTTGTACCGTTGTATGGCACATGTACCATCTAGTAGCACCACTTGGGTATGACAGCACCCTGACCAGGAGTGACAGTTGAGTTTCCCCAGCGACCTCGAAATCGCATTTGACGCGACTATCCGACCAATCGAAGAGATCGCCCGGGAAAACGGGTTGGAAAGCGATGAGCTGATCCCATATGGAAGAACAAAGGCGAAAGTCCATCTCGACGCTCTGAAGCGGATCGGTTCAAACCCTTTGGGGAAATACATCGATGTCACCGCGATCACACCGACGCCACTGGGAGAAGGAAAGACCACGACGACCGTGGGCTTGACCCAAGGCTTGGGTGCCAATGGGCACCGTGCCATCGCCTGCATCAGACAACCCTCGATGGGGCCGACCTTTGGCATCAAGGGAGGCGCTGCCGGTGGCGGGTACAGCCAGGTGGTCCCAATGGATGAGTTCAATCTCCATCTAACCGGTGACATCCATGCGATCACCGCAGCCCACAACATGGTGGCCGCGGCGATTGACGCTCGCTGGTACCACGAAGGTCGTCTCGACGACGACCAGCTCGCCGGCCTGGATCTGGAACGTCTCGATATCGACCCAAATCGACTGAGCTGGCGTCGGGTTCTCGACGTGAACGACCGGGCGCTCCGAAACACCATCATCGGACTTGGAGGCGCGGCCGACGGTCGCCCCCGTGAGGATGGGTTCGACATCGCAGTTGCCAGTGAGCTGATGGCGATCCTCGCCCTCGTCGATGGCGATGACTATTCGTCGGCCCTCAAAGACCTGCGTCAGCGGTGTAGCCGGGTCATCGTCGGACAGTCCCGTGCGGGCGACCCAATCACCCTCGAGCAACTCGGGATGGCCGGCGCCGCGACTGTCCTGATGAAGGACACCCTTCACCCCACTCTCATGCAGACACTCGAAGGTCAGGCCGCATTTGTCCACGCAGGGCCATTTGCCAATATCGCTCATGGCAATTCCTCGGTGCTGGCCGACAGGATGGCACTTCGTCTCGGTGATTATGTGGTTACCGAATCTGGCTTTGGCGCTGACATGGGCATGGAGAAGTTCATGGACATCAAATGCCGGGTGTCTGGCCTCACACCCGATGCCGTGGTGATGGTGGCGACGGTGCGTGCCCTCAAGACACACGGTGGTGGGCCCCGGGTCGTCCCGGGCCGCCCTCTCGACAGCGCCTACACCGAGGAGAACCTGCCGCTACTCGAGGCAGGTTTGGTCAACCTCGAAGCACAGATCCAGAGCACGAAGCGGTTTGGGGTGCCTGTGGTGGTGGCGATCAACCAGTTCCCCACAGATACGGAAGCCGAACACGATCTGATCCGGGAGAGATCGTCGAGCGCCGGGGCGGCGGCTGCGGTTACAACCGCTCATCATCCAAAAGGTGGCGAAGGTGCCAGAGAGCTAGCCGAGGCAGTCGAGCACGCCGCACACATGGAAAATGAATTTCGTTTTCTCTACCCGCTGGACATCTCGCTGAAGGAGAAGATCGAGACCATCGCAACACAGATGTACAACGCCGGTGGTGTCGAGTACTCGGCCACCGCAGAGCGGCAGCTCGAGGACTTCGAGACTGCGGGCTACGGCAACCTGCCGATATGCATGGCGAAGACTCATCTCTCGATGAGCCACGATCCCGCGTTGAAGGGTGCGCCATCTGGCTTCATCGTTCCGGTGCGTGAGGTTCGCGCATCGGTGGGTGCCGGGTTCATCTACCCGCTGCTAGGTGAGATGCGCACCATGCCCGGTCTTGGCACAAAACCGGCCTACATGCAGGTCGACATCGATGACGACGGCAACGTGATGGGGTTGTTCTAGCCCTAGGGCAGTTTCACGTACTCGTAGTCCGCCGGCTTCTGGTCGATTCCTCGTGTCGGTGGTGCGATCCAGGACGCAAACTCCCCCGGCTGTTGATAGCTGGGTTGCATCAGGCTCTCGATGAAGTCGCGATCGTCACCGGTCGGGAGCCATTGATGTCGGGCGCTTTCGAATCCACCCTCGGCCAGGACCGCCCCATCCGGGCTGACGTCGAGGTCAGAGAACTCACCGATATCCCGATTGAAAGCCACGTGCGGCAGAGTGATCTCGAACTCGATTCCGTGGCTGGCGATTTCCCGATTCCATCGTGAGATCCCACCCAGGCAATCTTCCATGAAGTCGTCGCGGAGTCTGGCGTTCAGTGCGTTCAAAGCTGGAACTTCGACTGGGCCAAGTGTTCCCTCAACGAGCTTCATGACCGGATAGGTATCGCCGAGAAGACGATGGTCGTCTTCGAGGCGGTCTTCATGGAATCGGCCCTTGAGCCCCGAGTTGAAGAAGTTGGCTGCATTGGTCGACTCCTCCGAGCCAAATAGGTCGAGGGTCAGTGAGTAATGCAGGTTTGTCTTCCTCTGGATGGTTGGAAGATCGATAACGCCCAGGCTGCGCACCGCCTCCACATCGTGTGGGTCTTCGATTCCGGCTTCGGCCATCGCTCTCGAGGTTGCCTCGACCACTCTCTTGACCCCGGTGTAGCCGACGAACATGTGATGCGCTTCCTCGGCAAGCATGAAACGACACGTTCTCGACAGTGGATCGAACCCCGACTGGGCCAATGCTTCGAGCTGCATCTTGCCGTCGCGATCGGTGAAGTAGGTGAACATGAAGAAGGAGAGCCAATCTGGCGTCTCCTCGTTGAAGGCGCCCAACATTCTCGGAGTCTCGGCGTTCCCCGACTGACGGCGAAGCAGGTCATTGGCCTCCTCGCGACCGTCTCGCCCGAAGTATTTCTGGAGAAGGTAGAC